>JAOUDZ010000156.1 GCA_029858965.1 Cyclobacteriaceae bacterium | reverse complement strand
GCAAGTTGACGGGAGGAGGACATAGTTGGTTCACGTAAGTTAATAAAAACTTACCATGTGTACTCCAGAGGCCCGAATTCTTAGTACTCACCTATCCACCGACAAACCACAGGCTAAAGGACTTCCAAAAAGTGAACTGGTGGAAGTTCAACACCGAATAATGGTAAACAAGCAAAACGGCTAGCGCCAGGGGAAAGACGTTCCATCGTTTGTGTGAACGCCAGTCCCATATACTCAATCCGATGAGTATCAGGTCAGCCATCAGGAATCCCACAACAGGTGCAATGGGGTTCCCTTCGATGGTGGGAAGATATTGTAGCAGGGATGGAAAATAGATATGAATGATTCGGTCTGTAACGGGCGTGAACATGGGGAAGATCGTGCACACCATATACCTGGCATGTATAGTGGATCGCCTCCGGTAAAGAATGGCCAGGCCGTAAAAGATTACGAAAGCAATCAGCGCATTCACCACCAGCGCTATGAAGAATAGATCCATCGTTCCCAAAGTGGGCAGACCATGCAATTTGTAGTAAAGTAGATCTACCGTTGTAAAAATGATGAGAGGAACTACCACGTAAGAAAACTTTCCTATGCGTTTGTGCAAGGCATGCCGCTTTGTCCGGATCAAATACGCCTGAGATACCAGCATAAGGCACCAGAGCAGCAGGGCGATGCCATGGGTATGCATCCGATAATTTTTCTGATCCAATAATTTGGTGAAATAGGTCAGCCAAAAAGCTGCCAGAACAAAAAGGAAGAAACCAATAAAATAGAGATAACTTTTTTGGAATAATGTTCTTTCTAATTTCATCGACATATATATATATGTAATTGCGATATTAATACAGTACAGGGTAGGAACCAATCAGTCTGAGCTCTTCCATGCCACTGAACAGTTTTTCTTTCTATTTCGAATTCATCCGATATGATCCCTGCTTTGGCGGACCAGTGCCATAGCCTTTTGAGCATTTTTACCCATTATTGCTGGATACCCTATGATGTCGGCAAACATGGCGACAGCAAGTTGGCAGGTTGGTTCAGTCATAAATGTAACGTTAGTGGGCGCTCCTCACAACTGCAACCACGTTCAATATCCTTTTTGGTGAATAGCTCGACAGAAAAGGGCTGCTGACACGTCGATAGATATGAGGTCTAAAATATTGACAAGCCTGGAAACAAACATGATCGAAACGTGATCATTAAAATCCTTACTTTTGCCTGGGTAACTTCAACGCACATGGCTTCCCAAAACTGGCAAAAGGAAATACGCCCGTTAATAAAGAAATACAAAGGCAAAAAGCATCCTTTGGATTACAATAACCTCTACGAACTCCTGGTGATGGTTGTGCTCTCTGCACAGGATTCGGATCGCAACATCAACAAACTGGCTCCCGATCTCTTTATAGCATTCCCCGACCTGAAATCACTTTCCAAAACGGAACCGGAAGCATTATACCCATTCGTTAAGAAAATCCGAAACCACAGGAACAAAACCAAGTGGCTGTTGGAATTGTCGGGCAGCATCAAAGAAGACAAAAATATACCTACCACGCTGGAAGCATTGACAAAGCTGCCGGGAATCGGCAGGAAGTCGGCCAATGTTATTATGCGCGAAGCAGGCGTGAAGGCAGAAGGAATTATCGTGGACCTTCATGTGGTCCGAGTCGCGCCACGCCTCGGTATTGCTGAGGGAAAGGATCCAAAGAAATTGGAGAAGCAAATGATGGAGGTACTAACGCCCAAAGACTGGGGTGATGCTGGCATGGCAATTTCTTTTTTGGGCAGAGAGATTTGCCGGCCAAAAAATCCCAAATGCCCTGATTGCGTGATGAAGAAGGTGTGTGGATATTATAAAAGCATTCAGACTTAGCTTCATTGAATTAAATGGATCCAATCATTCAATTTTCTTTCAAATCTCAAGCCATCTTCCTACTGCTGCCCACTTATTCAAGATTGGGAGTCCGGTATCATTAAAGTATTAAAGTCTTTCGAATAGCTGTTATGTTAGCTAAATTCAACTCGATCTGTTAAAGTTGTTCACGAACAGCCAACATTATGAAAAAATGGACAAGACGTGCCTTTATCACTACCGGCGTGCTGGCTGGCGGAACAGTTATCCTCGGTATTGCAATAAGGCCAGGCAACCGCGCGTCGAAAGTCGCGGGCCTGATCGCGGGCAAAGGTGATACGGTATTGAATATCTGGTTGAAGATTGGTGCGGACAACATACTCACGGTAATCATACCGCACGCCGAAATGGGACAGGGTATACACACAGCCTTGGCCATGATGCTGGCGGATGAAATGGATGCCGATTGGTCGAAAGTTCGCTTTGAGGAAGCACCCGCCCACAAGGAGTACGCCAATTATGCCATCATCAAGGGTTTTTTGGCCGGTGACAAGGACTTTCCACCATTCTTAACGGATACGGTAGATGGTGTTTTTCTTACAGCCGTGAAAAAGATGAACATTCAGTTCACGGTGGGCAGTGGTTCTGTCCGGTTTACGGGAATGCTCGCCATGCGCGTAGCCGGTGCTGCCGCCAGGTCCATGCTTTTGCAGGCGGCTGCTAAAGCATGGAAGGCTCCTGTGAATGAGTTGACTGTTAAGAATAGTTTCATCAGCCACGCGGCCAGCAATAAGTCGGCGCCATTTTCTGAATTTGCTGTGCGGGCTACTGAATTTTCTGCTCCGGCCAAACCAAAACTCAAGACACAAAAAGAGTTTAGTATCATGGGTACTTCACCACCACGGTTTGATATACCCCATAAAGTAAATGGCGGGGCAAAGTATGGTATGGATGTTAGTGTACCCGGCATGAAGTACGCTACCGTCAAGGCGTCACCTGTTTTTGGAAACAAAGTCAAATCGGTTGACGCATCAAGGGTTGAAAATCTGCCAGGTGTACATAAGGTTGTAAACCTGGGTGATGCGGTTGCGGTAATTGCGGATAACTTCTGGCTGGCAAAAGAATCACTCGCACAGATAAGTATTGAGTTTGAAAAAAGTGACAGCGATAAAATTAGTCTCCCTGACATCTACGCGCAATATGTTCGCCATATGGATGCTGCATTAGAAGGTGGAGATTTGGAAAAACATTTCAAATCCGGTGATGTAGCCAAGGCTTTGAGAGGAGCAAGCAAGACCGTAGAAGCTGAGTATAGGATTCCTTACCTCGCGCATGCGACTATGGAACCTATGAACTGCACTGTGTGGGTGCATGATGGTCTGTGTGAAGTATGGTGCGGCAGTCAAAACCCGCTTGGATTCGCCGGCGATGTAGCCGAAGTGCTTGGCATGGAGATGGCAAAGGTAACGGTTCACAATCTTTTCCTTGGTGGTGCTTTTGGAAGACGCGCCGAAACCGATGTGGCCAAACAGGCGGCACGCATTGCTAAGGAAGTCAACCACCCCGTCAAGTTAATTTGGACACGTGAGGAGGACATGCAGCACGATATGTACCGCGAAGCCAACATCAGCCGGTGGAAGGCCGGGCTGGACGCCGATGGTCAGACAGTAGCGATTACCCATCAGTTCCTTTTCAAGCATCATCCACCGGAAGCACCGGATGTTTCGTATAACATCCCTAACCAGCTTATTCATTATTCAGAAAGCAAGACGCATGTGCCCTGGGGCAGTTGGCGAAGTGTGGACCATTCCATGCACGGTTTTTTCATTGAATCTTTTGTCGATGAGCTGGCGCAGGCCAGTGGAAAGGATGCTTATCAATACCGTTATGATTTATTGAGTCATGCACCAAGGTTTCAGCAAGTACTCGCACTAGCTGCGGAAAAAGGAGACTGGGGCAAGCAGCTTCCGCCCAACTGGGGGCGTGGGATTGCCATCCACAAATCTTTCGGTACCATCCTGGCAGAAGTTATTGATGTAGAAATCAGTGACGATGGACAGCTCCGCGTAGACAGGATCGTTTGTGCCGTAGATCCGGGATTTGCGGTACATCCAAATGCGTTTATTGCCCAAATGGAAAGTGGCATAGTCTACGGCCTGACTGCCGCTTTAAAAGGAGAAATAACCATTAAGGATGGGGCGGTTGAACAAAGTAATTTTGATAATTATCATATGTTGCGGATGGATGAAACACCCACTATTGACACCTACATCATCAACAGCGGGAACCGGATGGGAGGAGGTGGTGAACCCAGCACACCGGTGGTTGCTCCGGCTTTAACCAATGCCATTTTTAATGCAACCGGTATTCGCATTCGGGAACTGCCCGTTAAAAATCATGATTTAATCAAGGCGCAATGGAAGAAAGTTGTGGTTTGAATATTCCCATTATTTTTGAAGAATTATTTAAGCAGCATCGAATAGGTTTACATGGATAGTGAACCTTTCCGAAATGCCGATTTGGCCAATACGGCGTTAATGATGTAGGGAATACCCTGCTTTACGGATGCCTGCGCTTCATTGAGAGCCAAATTGAAATCTTCAATATTGTTTACTTTTCTTCCGGCTGCGCCGAACGCTTTTGCAACCAATTCATATTGTGATGACGCCAGGACAGTTCCGCAATCGTCTTTTAATATTTCTATCTGGTCGCGTGCAATTTGTGACCAGCTGGCATCATTGCCTATTATGGCTGTAACCGGTATACCATGCCTTACAAAGGTGTCAAACTCCATCAGGCTGTACGCCGAGCTGCCATCCCCGTAGAGTATAAACACATCCGCTTCGGGATATACAAGTTTTGCACCCAATGCAAACCCACCGCCAATGCCCAGTGTTCCAAACACACCCGGGTCCAGCCACGACAAAGGTCTTCTCGGTTTTATGATGTATGATGATGTGCCGACAAAATCCCCGCCATCTGCAATAATTACAGCATCAGGAGAAAGTTTATTGTTGAGGTCAATAAAAAGTTTTACCGGATTAATGCCTTGTGTCTCATCAATTAACTGAGCCTCTTCATTTATTTTAAGTTCTCTGTCTTTTTCGCGCTCATTCAATTTCATTTTCCAATCTGCCCAGCCGTCAGATTTGAAGGAATGCGCATGGTTGGCAAGCCCAATCAGGAAATCCATTGGGTCAGCCAGTATCCCGACATCGGGTTTTCGGTTCTTAGTAAGATCAGTAGCGCTGCGGTTTACACTTAGTAGCTTTGTTTTTCTTCCAATGTGCCGTCCATAATCCAGTCGGAAATCACATGGTACACCGGCCAGGATAACCACGTCTGCTTCGCGCAGTGCTTCCTTCCGGTGATGCCGATATTGTTGGGCGCTATTTTCGCCAAGCAGGCCACGTGCCATTCCGGATAAGTAGGTTGGTATATTTAATTTGCTCAGGGCCGCTGCTAACTGTGGCGCTTCAGTCGGGTTCATCAGGGCGCCACTGCCTACCAATAGAACCGGTTGCCTTGCCGAGTTTATTATGCCTATACTTTTACCCAGTTGAGACGAAGTGTAGGATAAGGGTTGCTTCGTCTTTTTTGTGAATGCGAAATTGTCGACCCCCGAGAACATTTTCTCAACGTGCCGGTTTATGTACCAGGAAGTGATACGTTCCGTCAGGGATGCTTTGGCGGAGGAGGCTTTCACATACCAATCGCGGACAAGCGATTCATCGTATAGTAAATCCACCGGCAATTCAACAAATACCGGGCCCGGAACCCCTGCTTTCGATTCCTGGAATGCCCGCTTTAATACCGGGTATATTTCTCGCTCTTTTCGCACCGCGGCTGCCCACTTTACGGTTGGTTTCACCAGGCTCATCTGATCAATGTCCTGCAAAGCACCCCGCCCTTTTAATAGGGTAGGCGCTGCGCCGCCCAACAAAACGAGGGGTGATTGCGCCATAAGCGCATTGTGGATTGCGGTGATGCTATTGGTAATGCCTGGTCCGGCAGTGACTGCTGTAACACCGGGAATTCCTGTTAATCGTGCAACAGCATCAGCTGCAAAAACGGCATTGCATTCATGTCGTGTGTCTACTACCCTGATGCCTGCACGTTTTGCGCCAACCAAGATGGGTGAGATGTGCCCGCCGCATAGTGTGAATAGGAATTTCACGTGCTCCTCTTTCAGTACCCTGGCAACAATTTCACCACCATTCATAATGATCTTTTTTTCTTAACAGGAACCAGTCGCAAAAAGACATAAAGACCTATGTGAACTTCTTGTTACTTTTATTCCCAGGATACGTTTTCGTCCAAATTGTAAATAGCGCCAAAAGCCGCCTCGTATTTTGCGGCTAACGAATTTCTTTTCATTTTGAAGGTTGGCGTGAGTAGCCCATTGTCGATAGTCCACTCATCTTTCACGATGATCACTTTGTTTAATTTCTGATACTCCATGCAATTTTGGTTGTAGGCGATCAGCATAGATTCCAGTAGATCGGTTAGCTCCTCTTTTTTCATTACCCTCCCCATTTTGGAGAGAACAGCGACAACGAAGGGTTGTGGATATTTCATCCCCAGTACACATGCCTGATCAATTGCCGGGAGCGACAGAAATTGAAGTTCAATTTTTCCAGGCGCGATGTATACGCCTTTCGTTGTTTTAAAAATATCTTTTACGCGCCCGGTTAATTTTAGAAATCCGTCACTTGAAAGTTCACCCATGTCGCCTGTGTGCAGGAAGCCATCGCGGAGTGTTATTGCCGTTTGTTCCGGGTCCTTGTGATAGCCCTTCATGATCCACCCGCAGCGTTGTTTTATTTCTTGCGTTTCGGGATCAATTACTACTTCCTGATTATCGAAAAGTTTTCCAACGGAGCCGATCCGGATTTGATTTTTTGGATTCATTGCGCATACGTTGAAGTTCTCACTCATGCCATAGGCTTCCCGAATGGGCAGCCCGATTTTTTGAAACCATAGCATAAGTTCCGGAGACATGGGCGCAGCACCGGTAAGCAGCACGTCTGCTTTGTCGAGGCCCAGAGATTTTTTTATTTTCGATTTAATTAGATAGGATGCAACGGGAATTGCCAGCAGCATATTCAGCTTCTTTTGCGGCACGGACTGGAGGATTTTGTCCTGAAATTTTTCCCATATCCTGGGGACGCCAAAGAAGTGAGTGGGTTTTGCCTCCCGGATGTTGAAAGCAAAACGCTCTTGCGACGCTACAAAAGATATGGAACCCCCTGAGTAGATGGCGCCAAACTCTACCAAGCCCCGTTCAGCGGCGTGCGAGAGCGGGAGATATGAAAAGAATCTATTTCCTTTTTGATCCAGCAATACTTCCTTGCAGGCAACATTCAGCGCGCTAATAACGGAACCGTGTGTATGGACAACACCTTTCGGTGTACCGGTTGTCCCCGAAGTGTAAATAATAGTAAACACATCTTCCAGAACAGGAAGTGGGATAGGTGCTGTAACATTTTCAGCATCTCCGGCCAGGAAATGATCCCATGATGTAACCGATTCCTTTTCATAACCCTGCATACCTACTGTAATAACTCCGGATGGAATTGCGGCCCGCTGATTTTCCCAGTCCTGCGGATGAAGCTTGCCGGCAAACAGCAAGCGCACTTCCGAATGGTTCAGGAT
>JAOUDZ010000011.1 GCA_029858965.1 Cyclobacteriaceae bacterium | reverse complement strand
GAAAGTCCATGTTCAACAGCTTGTTGAACCTTTTCAGGCGTTTTGTACCTGGAGTTTTCTTCTGAGGATTCTTCGCCCATCAACGTGCGATACACACAACCTTTGGGCGGCACGAACGGTGGAGTCTTTTTTGATGGAGTTCCCAACCTGCGAAAGGTGAACCCAAGGAACAAAATCGTGCTTACGGCCAGCACCGTCATAACCGGAAATCTTAATGTTTTCATAGTAATGTATTTTTTGTTTACAGTACGTATGATGACGGCGAGATGAATAATCCATAAAAGAAGCGCATATATTTTTTTAGAAGCCAGTCATTAAACGAAAATTTTATTTCGAAGGGTCTTTCGCTATCTTTCACCAATAAACTGCATATTCAATGGTATCAGGTCGTATTATTAAGATCGGTATTCCGATTATTTTGCTTGTTGGCATCTATTTTCTTGGACCTAAACCAGCAGAACCAGCTTTCAGTCTGGCGATGCCGGATGTTCCGGCAGATCCAATTGCGCTCGAAGCATATGTCCGCAACCAGGAGGCCAAGCACATTATAAAACCCGACAACGAGGCCCGCATTATCTGGAATGATAGCAGCAGTCAAAAAACGGAGTATGCTGTTGTTTACCTCCATGGTTTCTCAGCAAGCCAAATGGAAGGGAATCCGACCCATCGACGATTCGCGAAGGAGTTTGGATCTAATTTATATTTAGCACGGTTGGCTGATCACGGTATCGATACTACGGAAGCATTGCTGCTTTATACGCCAGATCGTTCATGGGAAAGCGCCAAAGAAGCGCTGGCTATTGGCAAGCAGCTTGGAAACAAAATTATTTTGATGAGTACTTCCACTGGCGGGACCCTGGCACTTAAGCTCGCTGCAGAGTTTCCTGATGATGTATATGCATTGATCAACCTCTCCCCTAATATTGCGCTACGGAATGGCGCTGCGTTTATCGCGAACGACCCGTGGGGATTACAAATTGCAAGGCTGGTGGTTGGCAGCAGATACAACATAACGGATGCGACTGAAGCTGAGTCACAGTACTGGTATAAGAAATATCGCCTGGAAGCGGTTAGCCAGCTGGAAGAGTTGATTGAATCCACGATGACATCGGAATTATTTCAAAGAATAAAACAACCTTCGCTTACGTTGTACTATTACAAGAATGAAGAAGAGCAGGATCCCCAGGTGAAGGTAAGCGCTATACTGGAGATGAACGAGAAGCTGGCTACGCCAGAGGACTTTAAAGTAATTATGAACATTCCTACAGCTGGAGCCCATGTGCTGGGTTCTTCTTTGGTTTCAAAAGATGTGGAGGCCGTTTACCGTGAGGTTAAAAAGTTTGCGGTGGAAAAATTGGGCATCAGGCAGGTGAGCGAATTCAACCGCTGACGGATCACAAGTTCAGTTTTTGAGGAGGGCAATCGCTTTTTCCAAATCTGAAGGTGTATCAATTCCAAATGAATCGATCAATGTTTCGACAATGGCAATTGTAAATCCATTCTCCAGCCACCGAAGCTGCTCCAGCGATTCAGCTTTTTCCAATGAAGATACCGGAAGCTTTGTCAGCCTTTCCAGAATGTCCGTCCGATAGGCATACATTCCAACGTGTTTATAATATTTAAACTGGGTCATCCATTCGGGCTCGTCGGCCTTTCGGATGTAAGGAATGGGTGACCTGCTAAAATAGAGTGCTTCCCAATAACAGTTGAAGACAACCTTTGCCTCGCTTGGGTTAAAAAGTTCTTCCTTATTTTCAATAGCTTTAACCAAGGTTGCAATTTCGGTTTTCCCGTCAAGTTTCGTTGCCAGCAAATCGATTTGATCAGGGCGAATAAAAGGTTCATCGCCTTGAATATTAATTGCATAGTCAAATTTCTCACCCTGTAGGGTCAGGGCCTCAAAACAGCGATCAGTTCCGCTGAGGTGGCTCTCGCTGGTCATGCAGGCATTACCGCCAAACGCCTTAACATGGTTGAATATTTCCGCATGATCGGTTGCGACAAGAACATCGGTTAGTGATTCTGATTTCTTCGCTTGCTCGTAGACGCGCTGAATCATCGACTTGCCATTGATATCTACGAGTGGTTTTGCATGAAACCGGGTGGAGGCAAACCGCGACGGTATTATTCCAAGTATTCTCATGTTAGTTATCCGCTTGTTTTACCTGTAAACTTGAACCCGCTTCGTTGATGACTTCGATGGGTTTTCCCTTATCAATAAATTCTCCTCTGGTAAAGGCGTCGTATTGGTGTCCTTCAATGGTTACTTTTCCGCTGGGTCGCAACACAGTTTGCGCTAAACCTTTTTTTCCATTCATCGCTTCCTTGTTGACGTTGGAAGTATACCCTTCGGTTCGCTCCTGGGTATCGGTTAATGCGATACGCCTATACAATTTCGTGTTTGCCAGCCGTGCACTTCCTACAAAAAGTAAAACGATTCCGCCCAGAATTCCACCCATGGTGGAAGCCAATGCGATCAGGATATCATTCATGGGGACGAACTCGAAATCGAAGGCATTGTTGTTGATCATAATCAGAACCAGCGAACCAATCGTAATGGTAATGCCCGCGAACCCGGCCACCCCAAAACCGGGAATGACAAATACTTCCAGGACAATAAGGACAAAGCCGATGAACAAGGTTAATATTTCCCAGTTCTGAGCCAGACCATTCAGATAGTAGGGGACCAGGTAAAGTATGAGCGCGATCAAAGCAGCGGCCCCGGGAAATCCAACGCCTGGCGTTTGCATTTCAAAATAGATGCCGCCAATAATGGCGAGAATTAAAATCCCACTGATAAACGGATTTAGAAAAAAAGCAATTACGCGTTCTGATGTGCTGAGATTGAATCGGTCGATTTTATAGTCTGCAACGTTGTTCCGCCTTAGAATTTCTTCGATCGATTCAACCTTGCCTTCACAGTATCCATGTTCTATGGCTTCAGAAGTGGAAAATGTTATTACCTGACCAACCTTTTTTACGCCCTCGAGTTCAACTTGTTCATCTACCATGCCTTCAGCTATTGTTGGGTTTCTTCCACGCTCTTCTGCGGTTGAGCGCATGATAGAACGCATATATGACTGATACTTATCGGGTGCCTTTCCGCCACTGGCGTCCACGACCGTTGCGGCGCCGATGCTTGCTCCGGGTGACATGTAAATACTATCGCATGCAATGGATATCAATGCCCCGGCAGATGCAGCATCAGAGTTGATGAATACCCACACGGGGTTCTGAACAGCCATGATTTTATCTACAATCTCTTTTGCATCCGTAAGTACGCCACCATACGTATCCATTTCGATTATCACAATATCAGCTTTTGTTTCTTTAGCATGCCCTAATGCCAATTCCACGTACCGGGTCATTCGTGGGTCAATTTCATTTTTGATCTCCATAACCATGACCTTTTTTTGTTGCGCTGAAGCAACGAACGTCATCGACATCATGCATAAGAAAGCCAGCATTGTTTTCAAAACGTTCATAATGTGATTAATTGAAGCTCAATCATTTTAGTTTAATGTCAAGAATTATAAAATCCTGTTTTAACTTGCGTAAAATTAAGCTTTAAACCGGTTGGCACGCAGAATAGATTTCAACTTTTCTCATGTTTTTGACGGGATTGTCTGGAATTCACTGGTATCAGGAAAAAACAATATTCTCGTGCTGGAAGTTCGGAATAGTGAGAGGAAGCAGGTTATGTTTTCTGCTTTAGCATGCGGCACAGGAGAGTTTCTCTGGCGCAACGTTGTTTTTGATGAGCCCTGGTGGATTACCCTGGAGGCCGCGTCTGAAGCCATAGTCCTTTTTACTGTCTACATGGAAACCAGTAACCCTGATAGCAAAGGTGTTTTTGCATACCATATCTTCGATCGGAAGATAGTATGGTGGAATAATGACTTTTCCCTCGTTTCCGTTTCCCACCGTCAGGTACAAGGGCTACTTTCGAAGTATGGCACCCGATCCGCTGTCCTGGACATTTATTCGGGAAAGGAGGTTGAGCAGGTAATTACAAGCGATAAATCGCCAGAAGAAGTCATCCGGCCGCAGCAATATCTCGACGACAATGCGTACTTTGCCACTGTAAAAACATTTTTGAGCCGGAAATTCAATTTATTACCGGTTATAGCGTTGGAATATCTGGAGTATGATTCCAATATTTTTATTTCTTTTTACATTCAGGAGGAGAATTTGGCTAATTATTTGTTGATCATTTCCGCAGCGGGCGAAGTATTAATGAACGTAAAATTAGACGATCACCTGAAGGGAATTGGCCTGGATACTTTTTTCGTATTATCTGATTGTGTGTTTTTTATAAAGAACAAAGTAGAGTTGTTTAGCTACAAGTTAGTATGATTTATGAATTGATTTTCGCGGGTGTTTCATTTTTTCAACCGCAGATACTGCAAGATTCGATTGGGACTGAAACCATTAATGGCAAGGTCTTCGTTATCCACATGGTAGCGGAGAAAGAGACACTCTATGGGCTCTCGAAACGTTATGGTACAACAGTAGAAGTTATTCTGCAATACAATCCCACCGCTGATGCAGGATTAGAAATAGGCCAGATTCTCAAAATTCCGTATTTGCCAAAGCAGGCGGTCCGTTCAGTTAACGGTGTTACACATACTGTTGTCGCAAAGGAGACGATGTTCTCTATATCCCAAGCCTACAATGTTACTGTTGAGGAAATTAAGCAGTGGAATAATCTGTCAGGCAATTCACTTTCGATAGGCCAGGAGCTTATCATCAAAAGTGGTAAAACTTCCAATAACCCTGAAGCTGCTGCTGTAGCTGCCAGCGGTTTACATGTTGTAGCGGCGAAGGAAACCATGTTTTCTATTTCTAAACAATACGGTGTGACTGTGCAGCAGTTGAAGGATTGGAACAAGCTTGAGGGAAATGAGATTAGTATTGGCCAGGAGTTGATAGTAAGATCACCCCAGGTGGAGATCACAAAGCCAAACCCTCCTGCAGTGATAACGGAACCAAAGCATGACACACCATCCGTTCAGCCCAAAACAGAAGTCAAAGAACAAACAATTCGAATTTCTGAGTCGGTTAAGAACAGTGATGAGATAACACAGTCTGGGCTAGCCGAATTGATTGAGGGAACGGAAGGAAATAGAAAGTACCTGGCGCTACACCGAACCGCACCTGTAGGTACAATATTGAAAGTGAAGAATGAAATGAATAACCGGGAAGTATTTGTCAGAGTAATGGGTAAACTTCCGGACACACCACTAACGGACAAGCTTGTAATAAAAATATCCAAATCCGCTTATGACCGGCTTGGGGCAATTGATTCTCGATTCAGAGTTGAGTTGACGTATTATAAATAGACGTATAGCACAAAATTGGTTTCCGCCGAACTGCATTTTGAGGCTATGGATTGTTCCGCGTTCTTACATAAACATTCTTAATATTACCTTTCCCGGTTTCGCGCTTTTCGACTTCAAACTGCGCAATACTTTCGATAAGCAGCAGCAGTTTATTAAAGCCATAATTTCTGGGATCAAAATCAGGTTGTTTCTTGATCAGCAGATTGCCTAAATCTCCCAAAAAAGTCCAGCCGCTTTCATCCGCCAGATCGTCTATGCTATCCGATAATAATTTGACCAGTCCTTTGGTAATGGAGCCGATCGGTTCCTTTGTGACAGTTGATGCGGGTGCCTGGGGTGTTCTTGGTTTTGCCTTTGTTTTTCGCGGGCTCCCTGGTTCTTTATTTTTATTATTTTCCAATATCTCGATGTAAATGAATTTGTCGCAGGCGGAAATAAAGGCCGTGGGTGTTTTTCTTTCTCCGAACCCGAATACTTTCATACCAGCCTCCCTGAGTCGTGTGGCTAATCTTGTAAAGTCGCTGTCGCTCGACACAATACAAAATCCGTCGACACGGCCTGAATATAAGATATCCATTGCATCAATGATCATGGAGGAATCAGTGGCATTTTTTCCAGAGGTGTAGCTGTATTGGTGTATTGGTGTGATAGCATGCTCCAGCAACACTGTCTTCCATCCTGAAACTGTAGGCTTTGTCCAATCAGCATAAATTCTTTTGAAGGTTGGCGTACCGTATTTTGCCATTTCTTCTAACATACCCTTAATATTGGAATAGGGGACATTGTCGGCGTCAATTAGCACGGCAAGTCTTAACTCTTTTTTTATCTCCATAATTGGATTTTTTTCGGAAACATCTTGGTTTTCAGGAATTGGCTCTTCCTGGTGCGAAGATAAGAAGTTTCAATGAGTAGTAGGATGCATGATGTCCGCTGTCATTTTCTGCCTATCGGTTCCAGGCTTCCAATCGCTGGTTCATGACCCTGAACCAAAGCGGCGGTACAAGCGCAAGCAGAATCATAGTTGAATAGCCACAGGGAAGCTGTGGACTCTCGTCGTAATGGTTCAGTACCTGATAGCGTTTGTGCGCATAGGCATGATGATCTGAATGACGCTGCAATTGGAACAGAAAGAAATTGCTAATGAGGTGGCTTGAATTCCATGAATGAACCGGATTAACGCGCTCGTACTTACCAGGCGATAGTTCCTTTCGCATGATCCCATAATGTTCTACATAATTTACCAACTCAAGTAGGGAGAAAGCAAAAAGACTTTGCGCAAAAAAGAAAGCGGGAACTTGCCAAAGAAGGTGGCCATGTTGGTAACTAAAAATCAGCGTGAGGAGTGCGCAGAAAAGTATGGGAATGACGGCAAACCAAATCATTTCATTTTTCATGCTTAGGGCCGGTAAACCTTTTCGGTTCAAACTTTCTTTTTCAAGTTGCCAGGCATGGCGATAACCAAGAAACACGGATCTCAACCAAAAAGCAAAGAAGCTTTCATTCTTACGGGCTGTTGCAGGGTCTTCCAGGGTAGCAACGGCAACATGATGGCCCCGGTTGTGTTCAATATAAAAATGCATGTAACAGACCGTCATGAGCAACAGTTTACTATAAAATTTTTCCACCGGATGCTTTTTATGACCAAGTTCATGCGCCACAGTTATACCAATTCCTCCGCTCACAAGGGAGAAACCAAGAAGGAACCCCAGCCATTCCCAAGAAGTGACAAGCCTGCCGGTCGTTACAGCATAAGCGCCCCACACCATTAGCGCCAATTGAACGTATGTCCACAAGTAGGTAATGAAGCGATAATAAAAGTCTTCGCCTACAAGTTTTGTTTGATCATCGGGGACATTAGTCTTGTCTACGCCAATAGATTGGTCCAGTACGGGGAGAATCAGGAATGCAAACACCAGCGTCAGGTAATTCCAGGCGCCGCCAAGATAAAAACCGGCAACAACCAGTGCCGGAAGGATGAAGGCAACAAAAAATCCGATCTTGCGGAATAGGAATACCATAAATCGAATTTACTAAAAGTTAGTTATGGTGCAGCCGGTTTTGTTCAGGCAGATTTTTTTCCGGGGATGTGTAAACTGTCTATCTGTTTGGATTAATCCGGGGATACCATCTGGAAGAGATGTTTCTCCAGCATGGAATCGCTCTGGCTAATTTCCTGGAGGTGAGTTCTGTTCATTCTGAGAAAGTTGTTGTATTTCAGGACGATAGAATCATACTCCTCGCGATAATTATATACCCTTTGGTCCGCCATCCGGATAACCTCTACCAGGTTTTGAATTGTCGGATTAGATGCAAATTCGGCTTTTGATTCAGCCAGGCTTAGGAGCTCGGCAACCAGGGCTTCTGACGCAAAATCATACTCTTCAACAACATCGACATTACCCATCGTCAGCTGTGTATAACGCAAACCGGCCAGATGATCAAGTTGACCCTCATAGGTACGTAGCAGATCACGATCGTAAGCGGCAGTCATGAATAACTCATGCAATAAGTTATGCATGGAATTGATTTTCTGATTGTCATCATTGATCATAACATTCCAGGATTGAAGTATACTATCCTGATATGCGAGGTAGCAATCCATGAGTGAATCCGCCTTGGTGAATTCTGTTTGAACAGCATCAGGTTTTTGCTTGCCACAGTTCACCAGGGCAATTGCACACAACAATATAAATAAGCTTGCAAAGTATTTCATCATGTTTTTTTGATTGTTCGCATAGTCGCGAAATACGATTTTAAATCTGTAATGCTTATCCTGGTTATACCTTGATTTGTCAGGTATGTTTAATTTTTAACAAAATTATAAAGGTTTAAACTGCTCAAATGCCTCTTGACAATCAAGGCAATAATGAATGGAGCGGCAAAGTGTAGGACCAAAAAAATTCCTTATTTCGGTGTTGGTGTTGTTACAACGCGGGCAGGCAACATGTTCCAACAGCGTCAGGTCCGAAATGATTTTTCCGGATGGAGGAGGGGCAAGTCCGAAGTTTTTCAGGGCAAGTTTTCCTTTTTCTGAGATTTTGTCAGAGGACCAGGGTTCGCGAAAACTGACTTTAACCTCAACTTCTGAGACGCCGTGTCTGTGCAATACGTCAGAGATTTCATTTTTCATCATGTCCAATGCCGGACAACCTACAAATGTTGGTGTCATTTCAATTTGCACCATTTCCCCATCAATATGAACGGCCGTTATTACGCCTAAATCCAACAGGGACAATACCGGAATCTCAGGATCTTTAACTTCTTCCAACCATGAATAGATTATTGCCGTAGTTAATGATTTCATTTCTGTTTTGAGTACTTAGGGATACGTAATATCAAACGAATGCGGTATGATTTGATTGAGATGATGTTTCATGTGCTTTACATAATCTTCAGCAATCCACTCCAGTGAATGAACGTCCGACGGTTCATTACCGGTCTCACATATTTTCAGGTAATTAGGCTCAGGCATCGCAGCAAGGATACTGCAAATGCGATCATTGATTAATCGCCAGAGTAGAATGATATCTTCTTTGCTGGCATGTGCATAGTTGTTTGCTTCTACCCAAAAATTCTGGTCATATACGATGTGCGGCGGCGTTGACGCCTGTTGGCCACAAATGAATCTGCGTAGATTGTTTTGTCCTGAATCTATTAAATGCCCCAGGACTTCTTTTTTGCTCCATTTGTGAGGAATAGGCTTGGCTGCAAATTCTGTATCTGGTATGGAAGAAATCTTTCCTGCGTAGTCAATGCTAATTTGCCGGAGTTCCTGTATTGTTTTTTTCATGGTTACCATTCTGCAGTTGGATCAATTCGGAAGACTTCACTCATTTCATCTAACAAAGGTTGAAGGTGCACACTGTGCTTGCCCATTCTTCCACCCAATACGGGAACAATACTATTCCAAGCAGGCAGGTGAAGATTCGTGTGATGAAT
This sequence comes from Cyclobacteriaceae bacterium, assembly GCA_029858965.1. GTDB lineage: Bacteria > Bacteroidota > Bacteroidia > Cytophagales > Cyclobacteriaceae > Chryseolinea. Next base: position 84,913 of record JAOUDZ010000011.1, on the reverse strand, counting down.
GGTTGCTTCAATGGTCGTCATCCATCTTTCTTTAAGCATTTGTTCTCCACCGAAAATACCCTCTGCTATTAATTCTTGTTCATAAGGTGATTCTTCAAAAATACCCATGGCATACGGAAGAGCGTCATCCAATGATACCTGCAAGCGTGAGATACTTTCTTTTGTAGCTGAACCAAGCTGTTTGATCCACGTATTTGCATGCAGTATATGGTACCGCAATTCACCATGAATTTTATGCGCGAGTTCAGCCAGGGGTTGAAAGGATGAATCACGCAGCATATCAAACCGTATGAATTCTGCAGTATCAAATAGGAAATGCCGTACCAGGCTAAAGTCGTATTCACCATTTGGTAATTCGGTTAAAATACAATTGTGAAACCGTTCGGCATGGCGCATGAAGGCTACCGTATCTGGAGGTTGTTCACCCAATTCGTTTAAAATCTGGTACAAAGCTAAGCTCTGTCCTACCTTGTCCTGGGCCATGGACGAAAATGCTATATCCTCTTCAAGCAAGGGACCAAACCCAGTCCATTCAGAATTGCGGTGTCCCAGAATGAGTTGGTCATCCGCAATTTTGTATAGTAGTTCCTTGATGACTTCGTTCATACTACTTACTTCTGTCTAAAAATTCCTTTAATTTTTGCCCTCCTTTATAATCTGTTGCGTCCCGAAATTTCTTTTCAGGGAGTGTTAACCAAAGGTCTGCCTCATCACTGGAAGTGTAGCGTATGTCCTTTTTAGGTATTGCCCAGATATTGAAAACAACGGCGCCCGTATCAAATTGTTTTCGCGCCGCTGCCATGGCTTCATCCGGTGAAGCAGCTTCTACAGATCCAACCTGAACGTGTTGCTTGCCACGTTTTATCAGGTGAAATATTTCATGCGGTATTTTCTCGCCTTTTGGAAATTCTTTTTGCGTAAGAACATCATAAACATTTTGATTCCCTTCTGTCATGGCAGAGACATGTACATTTCTTGTTTCCACAACAAAAAGTGATATGCAGGTAAACCTTCTGGTAAAATTCTCTTTTGCAAAGATATAGGCCATTTCGAGGTTGGGTGCGTGTATCGCGCCCTCGTGCTGAAACGGTTTTCCTGGTTTTGGTTGTACAAATACCTCAAAAGTTTCAAATTGGTCATGAATATCCACCGCACTAGGTCGTTTACCTGTGCCAATTTCCGGAAGACGTTTTACCCTAGGGTCCAATGATTTCACGTAAAACCTGTTATTTATTAGTGAATTAAACTCTTGTGACTAGATTACTTGCTTTTCATAAAACTATGTATTTCAAAATTTCGTTAACAATTCCATGAAATATCTCGATTTATTTTGGGCGATGGATTTACTTTATCGGTATTATCCAAAATATCATTCTAATGAACTGTTATTATTGGCAGATGATATCCTAAAATGGATTAATAATGAATTACCGGAAGATAGTAGCACACTGATATACTTACGTAGTTATTTTGATTCACCATATGATGCCCTGAGCAAAGTGTGGAATGAAGTCCTGCTGCTCGCCGGACCTTTTTCCAGATTTAACTAGGTCTTACCCGAAATGGCTTAATTGTTAAGCCAAGGGTGCGACATACAAGTTTTTCCTGGATCTTAACGCATTGCGGACCCATTGCCCTCTTTCTTCCGCAATTCTCCTCACTTCAAGTCGTTCTTTGTTGCAGGGACCATCACCGTTAATAACCCGTCTAAATTCCTCCCAGTCGGGCTCGCTGTACTCCCATTTCCCTGTCGCATTATTTTTTTTCAGGTTTGGATCAGGAATTGTAAAACCTAACTCCCAGATTTTAGGAACGTACATATCTAAAAACTGGTTTCTCATATCGTCGTTGCTGGACATTTTCACTTTCCAGTTCATGAGTACTTCTGTATGGGCAGAAATTTTGTCAGCAGGTCCAAAGAAGTGCATCATGGGCGGCCACCAGCGATTTAGGGCTTCCTGAAACATTGACCGCTGTTTTTGTGTCCCCGATGCCAGGTAGATTACACAATGGTGGCCGTACTTCAGGTGAAAAGATTCCTCGGCACAAATTCTATCGAGTGCACGACAATATGGGCCATAACTGCCTTTCGCATTTGCGAGCTGATTTACAATTGCGCCAGCGTCCACCAACCAGGAGATGAAGCAGGCATCGGCCCACGTAAAGGCGGGGTAGTTGAAGATATTCGAATACTTGGATTTGCCGGAAATAAGATCTTGAATCATTTGCTCTCGCGTCTTGCCCAGTGTTTCGGCGGCACTGTAAAGCAGTTGAGCATGGCCTACTTCATCCTGGACTTTGGCCATTAAGGCAAGCTTGCGTTTGAATCCCGGGGCACGGGTTATCCAGGTACCTTCCGGTAATGCGCCTATGATTTCACTGTGAGCATGCTGCTCAATCATCCTGATAAGCTGCTTGCGGTAAAGTTGAGGCATCCAGTCTTTGGGCTCAATTTTCTCTCCACGCGCGATCCTCGCCTCAAATTCCGATAGTTTAATCGGGTCTTCCTGGGCTAAACTATCGGTCTTAATTCCCTCAAAGGTATTTCCACCACCGTACATAAGATTGACAGATTTGCACTACGAATATTAAGTACTTTTTGTAAACGCTTACTGAAAGGATTACTGACCACCCGCAATCAGCGATTTACGATTTTAAATGATTTGAACCAAACGATTGTTAGGCTATTCGCTTAGGATGTCTTTTTTAAGCCATTGATCAGCATGTCAGCTAATTGAAATCCCAATGCCTCCGGATCGATAGCCGAACCCGGATCGTACCACATCGGCATCCAGTTAAGGGAGGAAAATAAGGTCATTACCGCTAATTTCTTATCAATGGTGCTCTTGAATTCTCCCGTGCGAACACCCTCCTCGAGAATGGTCTTAAAGCGGTTGATATAGTTAATGCGCAGGAGCAGGAAATCACGGAGGAAAGGCTCACTCAGGTGCCGATGTTCATTCATGAATACAGCAGATGCCGTCAGGTCTTTCGCCATTACCTGAATGTGGCCGATTATACCATTCCGCAACTTTTCGCTAGCACTGATATTTTGCTTTTCAACTTCGTCAAGTGATTTTCTAAATTCCGCGGCCATATCAAAACAAAGGCTGCGAAGAATCTCTTCCTTCGACTTGATATGGGAGTAGAGGCTGGCAGCCTCAATGCCCAACAATTGGGCCAAGTCGCGCATTGAAGCTGCAGCATAACCCTTTTCTTTGAACAGCTCCGCAGCTTTACGGATCACCTGTTCCTTTCTTGATAAATTTCCTATGGCGTCTGACATACTCATTAATTACTTAAAGTTAGAAATTAATCCGTTAATGAGCTTTAATATTTTAAGTGATCACCCGCAGTGTACTCAAACGAAATAAGTACGGCCTGCCTCACAGTTAGCGACTTCATTTTCAAAACTTTAGCCGGTAACAAGTGCCTGAAAATGAATGAACCCCTGAGCGGTTCCTGCCCAGGGGAGTCTATTTTTGCTGAAAAGGATTAGAAAATCACACCAAAACTGAACGCATTAAGTTTTGGACCTTTGCCTGCTGCAAAGAGTTCATTGAGGTCATAATTGAAAAATAAGTCTGTTGACCGATACCCGATTTGAAGTCGAGCACCATATCGGAAGTTATTCAAGTAGAAGCTGTCGTGGTTTTTCTCTTTCTCTTTCCCATCATCTTTAAATACGAGTTTTGAGTGACTTGCAATTCTATATCCTACATAGGGCCCCAAGCCAATGCGGAAAGAATTCCCACCCTCCCAAAACCGGGATTTGCGACTATTATCTCCGAAGTCGAACACAGGTATCAAAGTAGCTGTGACAAACGATGCAGTCAACTTACTTTTTATGAAACTGACGTCGCGGGGATCTTCAGTGAAAAAGACTCCATTGTCATCTTTTTGAATAAGTACGTTATCTTTTTGGAATTTAAAGTTATACCAGTCAACGCCAATACCCCATTCGAGAAAGAATTTTTTGCTCATACGCGTCCGCTGGATGGAGGATAATCCCACATACCATGAACCCCATGGTCTGACAGAATACAAGGCATTGTCAGCGTCAGGAAATTTTCCGTCGCTAAGGTAGTTGTTGGTTCCTAATGCTAAGTTGAAGGACTGCCAGGTCCGTCCCCAATGGTTGCTATGGATATGGTGGCCGTGCCAATTATTCCAATCATCATCTTCATCATCATCTTCATCATCATCTCCGTTATGCCAGCTCCAATCTTCGTCTTCTTCATCTTTCGCAATCTCCACCAGCGCAAGCGCTGTGTCAACCTTAGGCAAAGCCGAAGTATCGTTGGTTTCAAGCTTGGTAAGCATGTCCCGAAAGAGTTCCTGAAAATCATATTGCTTAAGCGTTTCCAGGTCACTGCGGTCCTGTATGGTAAAGATCACTTTGCTGGTCTTTGCTAATTCTACGATAATGGTATCACTTTTTTGCTGCGCACTGGAAACTATTATGCATGCGCCCAATGTTGCGGTTAATACTATTTTCCTGATCATAAACATTTATTTGTTTTGCCCATGCTGCTTTTCACTTTTGAAATTCAGCGCTAAAATTTCATTTTTCTTCTGCCTCAGTTCGCCTAACGGATTCTGATTATTTTTCAGGTTGCTGGCTTTCTTTAACAGCTTCATAAACGAAGATGACTTCTTATCATGAGAAGTTGCCTGGGCCAACATTTTTTTATCTAAATATCTGTTTACTTCCTGTGCCGTAAACATCAGCGTGATATTTTGTATTGCCGGCGTGCCTACGTGGACAGACTCAGCAACAACTGTTTCCGGAAGTTGCATTGCCACAGCGGTATTATCAAACACTTCAGTTGTGTTGTCATGCATAGGAAATGTATCATCAAATTTCTTGTTCGGTTCCCGCTTAGGGCTTGCCTTCTTGAATTGATTCGTTTTGCTGGTAGTATTACCTGATGATGGTTTTCCGTGGCTAACCAATGTTTTACGTTCACCAGCACCTTCTTCCGGGAAATGCTGACCTTGTTCAGGTCGGGGAGGTGCGATGACATTCAGATGTTCCTTACCTACCTCAGCCATAGTGATATTCTGAATCTCGACCTTTCCAGGCATGGGCCAAAGGAGGTAGGCGGCAATTGCCAGAAGCGAAAACGACGCAGCAATTTTCGCCCATTTTCCTTTTTTGCTACTGTTTATTTGAGTCACAGCAATTTTTTCCCAGGCCTGTGCAGGAACTGGCCTTTGATATCCTGCGAGTTTCTCACGAAAGAGTTTGTCAGGTTGTTGATTCATCTCTACTGATTTTTATGTCGGCCATGGAATCTTGTTCCACCAATAGCTTCTGAAGATGGTTGCGCGCCCGGCAAAGCTGCGATTTCGACGTATTCTCGCTGATGCCAAGTTGTTCTGCGATTTCTTTGTGGGAGTATCCGTCAATTGCATACAGGTTAAAAACGATCCGGTACCCTGCTGGCAAGTCCTGAATCATTTTCAGTAAATCTTCGGCTTCAAGCTGGTCACTAATAGCGGTATAATCAGGTTCGCGGTCCGCCTGTTCGAGCTCAGTTTCAACATACATGGATCGGTGTCTGCGCAAATAGGTCAGCGCTTCGTTTAACACAATTTTTCTGATCCATCCTTCAAAGCTGCCCTCGCTTTTGAATTGTTGAATCTTGTCAAAAACCTTTGTGAAGGCAGAAATCAGGATGTCTTCAGCTTCCATTGCGTCTTTGACATACCGGTGACACAAACCATACATTCTTGAAGAATAGGTATTGTAGAGCAACTTCTGGGCGGTGTGGTCACGCCTGAGGCACCCTTTGATCAATTCATCTTCTTTTGCCCGGTAAATTTTCAAATGCATCTGTTGGCTTCTGTAGAAGAGATGCTTATTTAACGGTTTGGGTTGCTTGGGGTTGGATTTTTAATTCAGGGATTGCACCTCAATACGCAGCATCATAGTCGATGGTAATGGTAAGCCAGGAATACTGCTTGGGCTTGACAACCACACAATTAATGCACCCATTATGATCGACGGTATTCACAAACAAGCCCTGAGGCTCACGGGTAAAAAGAGAATATTCCCCAGGAGGTAATTTGATTTTAAAAGAACCATCTGTTTTACTCATTGCTTTACCCGCAGGTTCAGCTGTAATTTCCTGGATAAATTGACCCTTCTGGTCGACATCTTTAACAGTTACGCGTTCATAAGCCAGGACTTCACGGACAATACCCTGCTGCGGAGAAACGGTCTTCCCGGGGCCAGGCATTTGATCACCACTTATCCAAAATACCTGGCCCTTAATGCCCTGTCTGGGAGCCTGGGTGAATTGGGTGATGCCGAAAAAAGCCAATAATAACAGCAGCTTTTTCATGTATATAAAAATACAACATCTCCTGTTATGAAGAGATAAAATCTCAAAATACAAGACTGACCAGGTAAACCAGTATAAGGAGCAGGAATATGATCATCACGTTTCGGGCTAATCTCTTCTGATAATCCTCGGATTTCCGCGATAATCGACATCACTGGCTAATCCTTCATCGATTTCAAGGCTGGTGCTGACATTTACCTTTGCCGAAGAAGCTCCGGTTACTTCTACGATGGCATCCCTGACTTCCAGGTTATAAGCGCGTAGTTTTGATGCAAATTGGAGATCTGCATCGAGGTTGGTAACACGGCCTGAAAGTTCTGCTTCCGATTTTCCCGTCAAATTAATAATAAGATCTTTGGCTTCAACTTCACCACGCAGTGTCACGGGGCCACGCATATCGATGTCCAAATAATCGGAGGTGAAGTGTTCAAACTGAATCTTCCCATACCCTTCGGCCTCAATCTTCTCAAGGGATGGCATCGTAATATTGATCCTAATTTCATCCTGATTGAGCACATCCTCATTCCAATTAAATTTTTTCTTCGATCCCTCGTAGTCGATCATCAGGGCGTGCCCGGATCGAAAGATATTGTATTTGTGCTTTTCATTTTCTGTCCCAAGGAGTTCGACAGCATACTCGTCCCCCTGGCTTATCCTGACATCGAATATCCCCCGGATGTCCAGCGCATCAAAATCGCTTAACCCGAACTGGTCTTCTATGCTGACGTCATTCTTGTCTTTTGGACATGTAATACACATCAGTCCTTTCTCAGTCATTTCCCAGGTGTACCCTTCCAGGTTTTCATGATCTATATACTGCGAAATAAACCGACTTGCGGATTCGTTCATAAGAAACGGATAATGGTATGGAAGGTAAAGCGTCATGTCCAATCGCTGTGCACGGAAAATAGCATCCTCTTTAAAGAGAATATTAGAATCAAAAGTAATGGTTGAGTCTGCTGCATCGACATGGTACGTAACCATTTGTGCATTTTCAATTGCGTTAAGCTTGGTCATCCCCTGTGCTTTGAAGTTTTGCACAAGTTTGATCTCATTCCCATCGTATCCACGGAGGGTCAATGAAACGGCATGGTAGTCATCCATTCCGATTTCACGAACATCAAGGACGGCCATCTTGCCCGTTAGCTTGAAGGTTTCTTCAATCTTTAATTCACCCTCTTCTTTAAACGAGTATATGATTTTGGGTATGCTCACACTCAGGATGGCAATGCTCACAAAAAAGAATACAAACAAGGCCCACCCTACGGATGGTCCGAATACCAGCTTCTTGGAAATGATGGACGCACCGAGCAGTGTAATAAGTATGGCCGGTATGATTGCAGCAATGAACCCGGCAAACACGATCCAGCCGGAGATACTGTTTGCAAACACTTGCAGGGGCAAACTGATTTCATTGTAATGCAACAAAGGCCATGTGAATGCTGATACGGAGAAAAGCCCAAGCAAAACGCCGCCGGCGATAATAGTCGCAAACATGAAACTCACACCGAGAAGAATTACCAGTATGCCAATTCCTACTCGGAAAATCTCCAACAAGGGAACAATAATTTTGCCCAGGACAGTGATCAAAATGCCAATGAGCCGGAACGGAAAGAGCAGAATTTTAGTAACTAAACTCTCCTCCTGTTCTGAATCCACGTTCAGGTTTTTTTTTATGGTGGATTCAATGTTTGAAAGCGTGACCGGTTCGCCCTGCATTTCCATTCTATCGGTGATGCTCGTCGCTTCCGGCAAAGCAATCCAAAGAACGACATATACGATAAAGCCTACGCCGAAGAAAATCGTGAAAAGTATAAACAGCAACCTTACGGCAATTATATCAATTCCGAAATAGGCTGCTACCCCACCCGATACACCTCCGATAACTTTGCGTTCGCCATCGCGGAACATTTTCTTGCCAACTTCCGGCTCATCAAGATCGAATGATCCGGGAACAACAATCCACATCACGATGTAAACAAGAACAGTTAAACCATACGCAAAAGCAAGCAAGGCAAATAGTATCCGAATCCAAACCGGATCGACGTTCAAGTAATTTCCAACCCCTGAACAGACCCCTCCCAAAATCTTGCGTTTTTGATCACGTAGTAATTGTCGCGGTTGAGCAAACGTCTTGCTTCCCTGGCCGGAAGAATCCTTAGCTTGTTCTCCTGCCTTAGACTCACCTGCAGCGAAGTCCTGTTCTTCTGCGGCCTTAAAATCACTTACACTGCCCATTGTCGTGACGAGCGCTTTCACATCTTCAGCCGTAATAACCTGCTTTCCTTCATTAAGCTTGGATAAAAAGATTTCAGCAATGCGGCTTTCTATGTCAGCAAGGATTTCGCTGCTATCTTCGAAGGAAGCAAAATACTTGTTTATCGAGTCAAGGTATTTTCGGAGGCTCTCATAGCCATCCTCTTCGATATGAAAGATGATGCCGCTGATGTTGATGCTTATATTTTTTTTCATAACTGTAGTAAGTCGGGTGGATTATGCGTTGGATTTTGTTGTGATCATTTGGGTAGAATGTATAAGTTCATCCCAGGTCTCCGTAAGTCTGCCCAAAAATTTACTCCCTTTATCGGTTAGTTTATAATACTTCCTTGGAGGCCCGGATTTTGATTCAACCCACTTATATTCCAAAAAACCGGCATTTTTCAGCCGCGTAAGCAAGGGATAAAGGGTACCTTCAACGACAATGATCTTCGCTGAAGTAAGTTCATCCAACATATCGGAAGCATAAACTTCACCTCGCGAAATTATGTGGAGTATGCAGTATTCCAAAATTCCCTTCCTCATCTGTACTTGTGCGTTTTCAAGGTTCATACGTCATTTTTTTCCTTCTTATATCTATATACGGAAAAGTACTATGTATGGCCAAGTACTATACGATAATTTATTAATTATTTTGATAATGGCTAAAACAGGCCGTATTTGAAGGGTTTGATTACTTTTACGCTGGCTTTTTAATCAATAGGATGGGTGGTGCTAAAGTTCAAATGAGGGTTTTCCGCTATTTTCTAATAATTGCAGCCTTTTTTTGTGCTGATGCCACTGCCCAGGTTGGCAATGAATGGATTAATATCGGCCAGCCGTATTTCAAAATTCCAGTAGCCAAAGAAGGGATTTATAAGCTTGATTTCATGGAATTGCAGGTTGCCGGCTTCCCGGTTGGGGCAGTTGACCCTTCCAGGATCCAGCTTTTCCACCGCGGCATTGAGCAAGCTATCTATGTTGAAGGTGAGGGAGATGGACAATTTGATCCCGCTGATTTCATCGAATTTTACGGGCGCAAGAATGATGGCACACTGGATGCGGAACTTTACAGCCCGGCATCATCCCAACCGCACCGCCTCTATAACCTGTATAGTGATACGACAAGCTATTTCTTGACGGTAGGCTCGCTCCCCGGCAAGCGCATGGTTTCGTTTTTTGAGGAAAATACTGGGGGACTTGTACCTGAGACTAGCCATACAGACGAAAAGCTGCTGCTGCTTACTACAGATTATTCTCCTGGTATTGATTACGGGGAGATACAGAAAACCACTTTCGACGTTGGCGAAGGATGGACTGGTAAACGGATTACCCAAAATCAATTTGAAGAGTATACCCTGGCCAATATTGTGCAAAGGGAGGTCTCAGGTGGACTTCCCAACCTGGAGTTATTGATGGTCGGTTGGGGGCCCATGCAGCATCAGGGTGAAGTTTATGTGGGGGCTCCTCAAAGGCTCGTGGCATCTTTCAATTTTACCGGGTATGAAGCATACAGATTTGCGCAAGATCTGGCGTGGTCAGATGTTGCAGCAGATGGAACACTTACTGTTCGTGTTAAAGTTGTTGGTGTAGGTGGTCAGCCGGACAGGTTTAGCGTGTCATACATTGCTTTGAAGTATCCCCAGCGGCTCGATATTTCAGGCGTTGTGGAAAAAACATTTGTACTTGCCGCCAATCCCAGTGACAAAAGCTACGTAGTGTTGGAAAACCCTTCCCCAGGCCTTCGCCTCTTTGATGTCACTGACCCTGAGAATCCAGCCAGAATTGGAACGACCGAAAGTTCAACATTGAATGCCATTGTTCCATCGACAAGTACAAGTAGAAGAATTTATGCGTCAAGCCTGACGATTACTCCCGTCATAAAACCGGTAAGCTTTCGGGAAATCATTCCAGGTCAGCATGATTACATCATTATCAGCAACCCGTTGTTGCGAAAGGCTGCCTTGGGCTACAGCGATCCCGTAAAGGGCTATGCTGAATACAGGGCATCGGCCGAAGGCGGCGGTTACGATACGCTTGTAGTGAATGTCCAGCAATTGTATGATCAGTTTAACTATGGAGAATCTTCGCCATTGGCGATTTTTCATTTCATGAAATTCTTGACTAATGGTAAGCTTCCTAAATATTTGTTATTAATAGGAAAAGGACTGGACGTCAATTATCAATACTTTCGAAATCCAAATTCAGCCGCATTCAAGACCTTTAAAGATTTTGTGCCTTCTGCCGGAGTTCCTGGTGCTGATATTGCCTACACTGCAGGCCTGGCAGGTACGCAAAGTGAACCTGCCGTACCAACCGGGCGGATCCCTGCCTTAAAACCAGAGGATATCGCCGCTTACCTCGACAAAGTCAAAGAAATGGAGGCGCTTCCACACGATGCACTGTGGCGAAAGGATATTTTGCATCTCAGTGGCGGCATTTACGCCGATGAACCTCAGCGATTTAAAGACTACATGAAAGATTTTCAGGCGATCGCTGAGGATTATCATTTGGGGGGAAGAGTTTCGGCGCTTGCGAAATATTCAACAGAAATTCAATTCATCAATGTCGCCGAACAAGTAAACAGTGGATTGAACCTGCTGACCTTTTTTGGTCATTCTTCTGCCAGTACAACTGATTTTGAGATTGGGTACGCAACGGACCCAGTGCAAGGGTACGATAACAAGGGAAAATACCCTGTTCTTCTCATGAATGGATGTAATGCAGGATCTTCCTTTTTGACCTACACCATATTTGGCGAAGATTGGGTAACGGCAAAAGACAGGGGCGCTGTTGGCTTCATTGCACATAGCGCGTACGGGTTTGTCAACTTACTGAAAAAATATACCGAGACTTTTTACGCCGTGGGTTATCAGGATTCAGTTTTTATTACCCGGGGGATAGGCGACATACAAAAAGAGACTGCCAGGCGATACATGCAATCAACGTCTCCTTCACCCGGTAACATCACACAAGTTCAGCAAATGATCTTGCTGGGCGATCCTGCCATAAGATTGTTCGGGGCAACAAAAACTGATCTCGAAATAAATGAAAACAATATTTCCATCGAATCATTCAATGGTCAACCATTGACAGCCTTAGCAGATTCGTTCGCGGTAAATATGATTATCCGGAACTTCGGCCTGGCAAATAAAGGAAATTTCCGGATCGAGATTGAGCGAACACTCAACGATAATACAGTAATAGTCTACGACTCCCTTTACCCGTCCGTAAAGTATAGTGATACAATATCTTTTGTGATTTCAAAAGGCAAGGAGACCGGATTTGGAAACAATTCATTTCGGGTGACGCTCGATCCGGACAACCAGGTGCCGGAATTAACGAAAGAAAATAATATGGCTGTCAAGAATTTTTTTATGCCGTTGAACGGAACCAAAAACCTTTTCCCTGTGAACTATGCGATTGTAAATGATCCGGAAATAAGCCTGGCTTTCCAAACAACCGATCTGTTAGCGGGTGAGCGGGAGTTTTTGGTTGAGCTCGATACGGCAAATACATTCGACAGTCCCTATAAAAAGCAATTTTCTGTTAGAGATACAGTACTGGCCCGGCAAAAAATGATGCTTCTTGCCGCAGATACCCTGGCGTATTACTGGCGTACAAAGTTGGCTGGTGACACTTCATGGACACAAAGTTCGTTTACCTATATTGAAAATGGACCAACCGGTTGGGCTCAGGTAGATTTTCCGCAATACCTGGAAAATCAAACGGTTGGGCTGGTTAAAGATGCCGAATTAAAGCGGCTAAATTTTTTGGAATCAATAGTAACGCCTCTTTCCGTTACAACATACGGGAGCAACCACCCTGCTCCCTACACCGATGTAAGCGTTACAATAGCAAACGCTGAATACAATCTCTATGGACCCGGATATGATTGCCGCGATAATTCCATCAACCTGATTGCTTTTGACAGAAAGTCGACGGTGCCTTACACGGCCGTTCAGTTTGAATGGTTTAACCGCGCAGGCAGGAATTGCGGAAGGAAACCCTGGGTCATCAACAATTATATTCCATCCCAAATGGTCACAGGGAATAATGACGACATTATCCAATATGTAGACAATGTCCAGGCAGGTGATTCGGTGCTGATATACAGCATCGGCGACGCGCAATACAGTGCCTGGCCAGCGGCAGCCAGGATCAAACTCGGTGAACTTGGAATTTCCGTTTCGCAGCTTGATGCGCTGCAAGATGGGGAACCTGTCATTATTTTGGGCCGCAAAGGGACACCGCCAGGTACGGCAAAATTTTTCGTGACCTCAGTATCCCCCAAAGATCAACAAGCGCTGAGCTTGCCCCCAATGACCATCACAGGAGGGTATACAGCCGGATCTATGCATTCAACGCTGATAGGACCGGCCAGTCACTGGGGTGCTTTACTGGTTCAACCCACAGAAATTGAGGCGGTGGATCAGGTGAGTTTTGAGGTGGTGGGAATAAAACTAAATGGAAACGAGGAGGTATTTCTCGACGACGTAACCGGCGACCAGGATTTAAGCTTGTTGGATGCTGTGGAATTTCCTTATGTAAGGATAACCTTTAATGCGGGGGATGAAACAAATCTTACCGCAGCACAACTAAACAAATGGCTTGTAACATTTTTACCCGTTCCAGAGGGATTGCTGCTTTACAAGGGTGATCAAGAGCAGGTGCTTTTACAAGAAGGTGAAACCTGGCGGGGGACGTATGCATTTGAAAACATTGCTGAGACGGCGTTTGTAGACTCGCTGACGGTCAGGTATGAAGTGTTCAATCAGACATCGCGGACTTCGCAATTAGAAAATTTAAAAATAAAAGCACCATTGCCTGGAGAAGCGACCGCTTTTACAGTACAGCTGAATACCACAAACAAAGCAGGGCTGAATGATGTGGAAGTCTATATTAATCCTCGTCTTATGCCGGAGCAATATTATGATAACAACATTTTACAACTGAATGACTATCTCAACGTCAAGCGCGATTTACGCAATCCGGTGTTAGAGGTTTCTATCGATGGCAGACTTATCGCAAATGGTGATTTTGTTTCCCCGGATCCGTTGATCCTGGCAAGGATATGGGATGAAAACAAACATATACTAAAGACGGATACGGCAGGGGTGAGGATTTTCCTGACGTACCCTTGCGGCTTGGCGGATTGTGCCCCCGTACCCATTTTGCTTACCAATGAGGAGGTTTCATGGCGACCCGCTACCGACACTTCTGCATTTGAGGTTGAATTCAGGCCGAAGAATTTGATTGACGGTGAATACAAACTCCGCATTGAAGGTGCTGATGCCCGGGGCAATCGCAGTGGGGTGGATCCCTATGAGGTCACATTTACGGTTAAGAATGAATCCGAAATTATCATTTCAGATCCGTATCCAAATCCGTTCAAGGATGCGGTGATTGTTAACATAATCATAAGCGGCAGAACAACACCGGAGCAATTTGATTTCCGGATTGTGGATGTTAACGGGCAAATGGTCAGTCATTTTGAAAGCCTGGATCTTCCACCCTTCCACATTGGTACAAATACGATTTCCTGGAATGGAAATAACAACAACGGCAATCCGCTGCCAAATGGTATTTACATCTACAAGCTTAGCCTTCTGCTAAATGAAAATCAGTTTACAAAAATAGGCAAGTTGGTACTGGTAAGGTAGATTGAGAATTTCAACCTTCTGAATGCTGACTGTTGGATTTCAGAACACGCTCTGGTTGAAATTCAGTTCGACTTTAACAATATGTTTTGGGTGCGCTGCTGAGCTGTTGGCATCCGGCGCTTTCACGTAATGACTCTCTGTGGGCCCTGCAAGTTTACCGCGAAAGCGTTCATCCTAACTTCCGTTAGCGAAAAAAAAATCGAAGTCTTTTAACAAAAGGTTATCTATTACCAAACTTTATCGTTTAATTTTGCATTTATGAGTTCTAACTAAAATTAAACTGAATGGATTTTATCTGACGTTCAACTTTAAACGCTAAGAAAGAAATTGAAAACATTGATCACCATCGTAACTGCGGCTATTGCCGCGTACCACTCCAGAAGAACTGTTCAGTTCTTAGTCCCTGCCTGTACGGTGACCAGGCGACGCCGGCCAACACGCTTTGTGCGTATCTGATACCTTCATATCAACTTGTTTGTGAAAAGAGGTGGTGTCCAGGACATTCCGCTTTTTGTGCATTAGCATCGGTTTCTTATTTCATTATCATTAATCATTTAATACATTGGAGAATCAAAAACTAATTGTCAGGCTTGCCACGCCTGGCGATATTCAATACGCTGAAACCATCATCATGGAGATGGAGGAATCGGCGAAAGCACGAGGCACCGGAATAGCCAAACGCTCAATCGAATACATCACAAAGAAGATGGAGGAAGGAAAAGCTGTCATTGCGCTGACAGCGGAAGGTACTTGGGTAGGCTTTTGTTATATCGAGGCATGGGAACACGGAAAGTACGTGGCGAATTCCGGGTTAATCGTGGCGCCAGCCTACAGAAAAACCGGTGTAGCAACGCAGATCAAGCGCGAAGTATTTGATCTGTCCAGGGAAAAATATCCTACCTCTAAAATTTTTGGGTTAACAACTGGATTGGCGGTGATGAAGATTAACTCTGATCTGGGTTATGAACCTGTTACCTATTCTGAATTGACACGCGATGAAGAATTTTGGAAGGGATGCCGCAGTTGCGTCAACTACGATATTCTGGTGAGCAAGGAAAGGAACAACTGTATGTGTACCGCCATGCTCTTCGATCCGGCAGAAGCGGAGGCAAAAATCAAGGCTTCGGCAGAGACCAAAGCAGCGCAGGCTTTGGCACTGGAAATGGAGAGAACCAAGACATTGGTTACACCCGATGGCGAATTAGTGCATCACCGTCACCGGAAATTCAAAGGCAACTTTAAGCTGTTTGAACGATGGGTTCGGTTTAAGCAATTTGTCTTGCTGAAATCCTATCGGAAGAAAGATGATGGCAAAGGCGATACCTCGGGCAAGAAGAGGTCATTGCTCAGTATAATCTTTTTCTTTTGGTAAAGACGATCTCATTGCCAAAGTCAATAATGCAATAAACCAGCGGCTCAACCTTTTCTCCGCTACGCAATGGTGGAGCTTGGTGGGCACGAAAAATCGATCATGAAGAAGAAAGTAGTATTAGCATTTAGCGGTGGATTGGATACTTCCTACTGTGTGAAATATTTAGGAGAAGAAAAAGGATTGGAAGTTCATACCATTACAGTAAATACCGGTGGTTTTGATGAAACAGAAATCCGGGAAATCGAGAAGCGCGCAAGGGACCTCGGGGTCACTTCTCATAAAACCGTAGATGAAACCAGAAACTATTACAACTCAGTAATTCGCTTTCTAATCTATGGAAATGTACTGAAAAACAATACCTATCCTTTGAGCGTAAGCGCAGAGCGCATGTCGCAAGCGCTGGCTGTGGCGAACTATGCCAAAGCATTGAAAGCAGAGGCCGTGGCCCACGGCAGCACCGGCGCCGGAAATGATCAGGTGCGGTTCGATATGATCCTGAACATTCTCGTACCTGGCATCGAAATCATTACACCCATCCGTGAATTGCAATTATCCCGGGAAGAAGAGATCAGTTTCCTGAAGGAAAAAGGAGTAAAGCTGAACTTCAGCAAAGCGATGTACTCTGTTAATAAGGGATTGTGGGGCACTTCCGTTGGCGGAAAAGAGACACTAAAATCACTTGGAATTTTACCTGAGGAAGCATGGCCGACACAGGTTACAAAGTCAGGAACGGAAACGGTAACACTTACATTCGAAAAAGGAGAGCTCACCAACGTTAACGACAAACCATTTGCTCACCCGACAGAAGCCATTCAGTACCTTCAAACACTTGCTGGTCCGTATGGCATAGGAAGGGAAGTGCACGTGGGGGATACGATCATCGGCATTAAAGGTCGTGTGGGTTTTGAAGCTGCGGCACCGATGCTGATCATTAAGGGACACCATGCCATAGAGAAGCATGTTCTTACCAAGTGGCAGTTAACCTGGAAAGAGCAACTTGCCCAGTTTTATGGTAACTGGTTGCACGAAGGGCAATACCTTGATCCGGTGATGCGTGATATTGAAGCTTTTCTAACAACCACACAGCAACATGTTACCGGTAAGGTTCATATACAGCTTTATCCTTATCGCTTTCAGGTACTGGGCATCGAATCACCATATGATCTGATGTCTTCCAAATTTGGAAAGTATGGAGAAATGAACCTTGGCTGGACAGGTGAAGACGTGAAAGGATTTACCAGGATATTTGGCAACCAAACGGCAATTTATCAACAGGTAAAAGACGAAATCGATGGTTAAGATTAAGGCAGGTATCATAGGTGGAGCTGGCTATACGGGCGGTGAAACGATTCGCTTATTGCTAAACCATCCCGATGCTCAACTTTCCTTTATTCACAGCCGGAGCAATGCTGGTAAGCCATTGTATTCTGCACATCCCGATTTATTGGGTGAAACTGAACTTGTCTTTACCGATGCTATTCATCAGGATATCGATGTGTTGTTTCTTTGCCTCGGGCATGGTGAGAGCCAGAAGTTTCTTCAGGAAAATCAGGTTAACAGTGCAATTAAAGTGATCGACCTGAGTCAGGATTTCAGGTTGGGTGAATCTGTTGCCGGAAGGTCCTTTGTCTATGGTCTGCCAGAGCTGAACAAGGTTGGCATTCAGCAGGCCGACAACATTGCCAACCCCGGATGTTTTGCGACAGCAATCCAACTTGGTCTTTTGCCGTTAGCTAATGCCGGTGTTTTGGGAGAAGTATTTACCACGGGAATAACGGGCTCAACGGGGGCTGGGCAAAGACTTCAGGGTACCACGCACTTTAGCTGGAGGGCTAACAATGTGTCGGCCTACAAGACACTCACCCATCAGCATCTTCGGGAAATCAATCGCTCAATACAACAGGTGCAACCTGATTTCTCAGGGCGCGTCAACTTCGTTCCCTGGCGCGCTGACTTTACGCGCGGGATATTTGTCAGTTCCTGCATCACCTGTCAAAAGTCGATCGATCAATTGCTGATGCTTTATTCAGACTTCTATGCGGATCATCCTTTCACAATAGTATCCGCCGATACCATTGATCTCAAGCAGGTCATTAATACCAATAAGTGCTTGATAGGACTGGAGAAGGAAGGCGACAAGTTGGTCGTTCATTCGGCGGTTGATAATCTGTTAAAAGGTGCTTCCGGTCAGGCTGTGCAAAATATGAACCTGATGTTTGGCCTGGTGGAAACTGCGGGGCTGAAACTCAAGTCGATTGTTTTTTGACATCACGCCAGCGCTCCTAGTCAATGGTGCGTATGGCTGAGACGCTTCCGCATATTGCGGATTAACCAAGCTAAAATTTAAACCCGATGAAATTATTTGACGTATATCCTTTGTTCAATATAGCACCTGCAAAGGCCCAGGGTTCCTGGCTATGGGATGACAAAGGAGAAAAATATCTGGATCTGTATGGAGGGCATGCCGTGATCTCTATCGGGCATTCGCACCCGCATTATGTCCAGGCCCTTTCAGATCAGCTGCATAAAATTGCTTTTTATTCAAACAGTATTCAAAACCCATTGCAGGGAAAACTTGCTGAGAAACTGGGGCAACTTTCCGGATATGCTGAATACCAGCTTTTCTTGTGCAATTCCGGAGCAGAGGCGAATGAGAATGCGCTAAAACTTGCTTCTTTCGTTACGGGAAGAAAAAAAGTAATTGCATTTAAAAGAGCATTTCACGGGCGTACATCCGGTGCAGTTGCAGCAACCGATAACCCCAGGATAGTTGCACCTTTTAACGCAGGGCATGCTATCGAGTTTGTTCCCCTCAATGACGAAAGATCCTTTTCACAGGCTTTAACCAACGATGTAGCCGCAGTGATTATTGAGGGTATCCAGGGCGTTGGTGGAATTCAGCTACCCGATGATTCTTTTCTCCAATTTCTGGACAAAAAGTGCCGGGCCAACAATACCCTTCTGATTCTGGACGAAATTCAATCCGGCTACGGGCGTACTGGAAAATTCTTTGCGCATCAATATGCGGGTATCAAGCCAGGCCTCATCACCATAGCCAAAGGGATGGGCAATGGTTTTCCGGTGGGGGGCGTTTTGATCCAAGGTGATATCAAACCTTGGAGTGGGATGCTGGGCACCACATTTGGTGGGAATTACCTTGCCAGCGCAGCATCGCTGGCGGTATTGGAAGTGATAGAAAATGAGGGTTTGCTGGACAATGCGGCAGCTATGGGTTCCTATCTGCTGGAAGCGCTGAGCAATATACCGAAAACGGAAAATGTAAGAGGAAGGGGCTTGATGATCGGTTTTGATCTTCCGGACGATAAATTGAAAGTAAGAAGTGATTTATTATTCAATCATCATATTTTTACAGGAGAGGCTAAACCCAATACGATCAGGTTGCTGCCGCCACTGACCTTGAATAAAAGTGAAATTGAAATTTTCCTTGCCGCACTGAAAGAAGCTTTGCTATGAAAAATTTTATTTCTTCCGGAGATATCAGTGATATCAATGCACTGGTAAAACGAGCGCTGGAGTACAAGTCCAATCCCTTGAAGGATAAAAGCCTGGGTTCCGGAAAGCGGATCGGGCTGCTTTTCTTAAATCCAAGTATGCGAACCCGGCTGAGCACGCAGATAGCTGCCCAGAATTTGGGGATGGAGGCTATCGTCTTTAACGTTGGTCAGGATGGTTGGGCAATCGAATTTGAAGATGAAGCAATCATGAGTGGCAGTACGGCAGAACACGTCAGGGATGCAGCACCAATCTTAGGGAATTATTTTGATGTCCTGGGGATACGCACATTTCCATTGCTGCAGAACAAAACAGAGGACTATAGCGAGCTTTACATTCAACAATTCATCAAGTATGCCGGCATACCGGTTATTAGCCTCGAAAGTGCTACACTGCACCCGCTGCAAAGTCTTACTGATGTAATTACAATACGCGAATCTTTTACAGAAAACAGGAAGCCCAAGGTAGTTTTGACCTGGGCACCGCATGTAAAAGCCCTTCCACAGTGTGTCGCCAATAGTTTCTCCCAATGGATCAACAAATGGGGTGAAGCTGACTTTGTCATTTCTCATCCGGAAGATTATGAATTGGATGTGAAGTTTACAGCCGGGGCGACGATTACGCACAACCAGTCGGAGGCATTACACAATGCGGATTTTGTATACATAAAGAACTGGAGCACATATACAGACTATGGACGGATTTATTGCAACGATCCCGCCTGGATGATGACGAATGAAAAGCTTGACCTTACCCAAAATGCCAAAGTAATGCATTGCCTGCCTGTTAGAAGAAATGTCGAGGTAAGTGATGAAATTTTGGATGGTCCTAACAGCATCGTGACAGCGCAAGCTTCGAACCGTGTATGGGCGGCGCAGGCAGTACTTAGTGAGATACTGAAAAATTAGGAAAAGGTCCTTATCGTCATATGAATAAACTGTTCATCATTAAGATCGGTGGAAATGTGCTGGATAACCCGACGGCGCTGGATTCCTTTTTGAGAGATTTCGCGGCCATCAAAGAGCCAAAAATCCTGATTCACGGAGGCGGAAAAATAGCCACGAATCTCGGAAATCAGATGGGAATCGAATCGAACTACATTGCCGGGCGCAGGATAACAGATGGTGCCACACTAGATCTTGTTACTATGGTATATGGCGGGTTGGTGAATAAGCAGATCGTGGCCAAGCTTCAACACCTGGGTTGTAATGCGCTAGGCATCACCGGCGCTGACGGAAATTTGATTAAAGCTACGAAACGCCCGGTGAAAGATATTGATTATGGTTTTGTAGGGGATATTGAAGCTGACGGTGTGAACAAGGCATTGCTTCATTTTTTATTGAAACAAAACACCATTCCGGTTTTTGCACCTTTAACCCATGCGGAAGGAAAAATGCTGAATACAAATGCGGATACTATAGCATCTGTTTTGGCGGTGGCCATGAGTAAGCACTTTGACGTACGGTTGATTTTCTGTTTCGACAAGAAGGGTGTGCTGCGGGATATACATAACATGGACTCCGTTATTCACCACCTTCCCAGGAAATTGTATGATGAGCTTTTGCCGAAAAAGGTTTTTGCGGACGGAATTTTACCTAAACTTGAAAATGCTTACGCAGCAATTAGCGCGGGCGTAAAAGAAGTGCTCATCGGGGAGGCAGGAGACCTGCTTGAAAATACAGGTCAAAAGACAGCAGGAACACTAATAACTTTATAATCGACAAGCAACCCCTGCGTTGCCACAACGTTGATATGCGGCATGCATAAGAAACTTTATCAAGATGCGCTGGTTCTCCTTCAAGAACTCATTGCAATACCTTCCTACAGCAGGGAGGAAGCAGTGTCAGCGTCTGCTATCGAAGCATTTTTTAAGAAACACGGTATTGCTACAAACCGAGAGGGTAATAATGTGTGGGTAAAGAATCGGCGTTTCGATCCTTCGAAGCCAACTATGTTGTTAAACTCACATCACGACACGGTTCGTCCGAACTCAGGATATACGCGCGATCCGTTCAAACCGGAAATGATCGATAACAAACTGTTTGGGCTGGGCAGCAATGACGCTGGCGGACCGCTTGTTTCACTCATTGCCACCTTCTTGCATTATGATCAAATTGAACTGCCGAAATACAATCTGGTGATGGCGGCTACCGCGGAAGAAGAGATTTCAGGAACAGGAGGAATTGAAAGTGTCTGGTCATCACTGCCCGCTGTAGATTTTGCTATCGTCGGAGAACCCACGCTTTGTGAAATGGCTATCGCGGAAAAGGGGTTGATGGTCCTTGATTGTATTGCGACAGGCAAACCCGGACACGCGGCACGCGAAGAAGGCATCAATGCTATACATGAAGCGTTACCTGACCTCGAGTGGTTTAGTTCATACCGGTTTCCAAAGGTTTCCGATACCCTTGGAGAAATGAAAATGTCTGTGACAATAATACATTCCGGAAGTCAGCATAATGTCGTGCCTGCCGATTGTCAGTTTACGATTGATGTGCGGGTTACGGATGCCTACACACTGGAGGATGCGTTATCTATTATAAAAGAACATGTGAAATGCAGCGTCACGCCGCGTTCTTTGAGGATGCGGTCTTCAGGTATCGCGCAGGATCACCCTTTGGTGCTGTCGGCTAAGAAATTGGGTATCCGATTGTATGGTTCCCCAACAACATCCGATCAGGCTCTTATCAGCGTTCCCTCTGTCAAAATTGGTCCCGGGGATTCCGCCCGATCACATTCTGCCGATGAGTTCATCTATTTAGATGAAATTGAAACGGGCATTCAGACGTACATAAGATTATTAGACAACATAATCCTGCCTTAGTTTCACGCGGAGCGGAATGAATGAAAGTTAATGCGTTGTCAGTTTGATCCATCAGCTTTCATTTTCTAATTTGGATGCAGGTAGCTGCTGGTTTGACCTTAAGATTTTTAATTGCAGAAACGTTTCTCAAAACTGAATTTAATATTACCCATACATGAAACTCTGGCAAAAGGATAAAACATCAAGCAAGGAAGTAGAAAAATTCACTGTGGGGAAAGATCAGGAAATGGATATGTATCTGGCAAAGTATGATGTCCTGGGATCTCTAGCGCACATCGCAATGCTCGAGTCCATTGGATTGTTAAAGCCTCAGGAGCGCAAAGTACTCGCTGCAGAACTAAAAAATATATATGCCAGAATTGCCGCCGGTGAATTTAAGGTTGATGAGGGTGTTGAGGATATTCATTCGCAGGTTGAACTGGAGTTAACAAGGAAGCGTGGTGATGTTGGTAAGAAAATACACAGCGGCCGATCCAGGAATGATCAGGTATTGGTGGATATCAAACTATTCCTTCGCGCGGAAATAAGGAACATTGTGGCAGCAGTAGAATCACTGTTCAATTTGCTCCAGCAACAAAGTGAGAATTTTAAGGATCACCTACTTCCAGGCTATACACATCTTCAACTGGCGATGCCCTCGTCATTTGGTTTGTGGTTTGGAGCCTATGCAGAAAGTTTAGTGGATGACTTGATTTGCCTTCAGGCAGCGTATCGTGTCGTTAACAAAAATCCATTGGGATCTGCCGCAGGATACGGATCATCATTTCCATTAAATCGGAAAATGACCACGGCATTGCTGGGTTTTGAAGACCTTAATTACAACGTAGTGTATGCTCAGATGGGGCGTGGAAAAACAGAACGTATCGTCGCCAGTGCCCTCGCCAACATTGCGGCAACCCTGGCAAAGCTCTCCATGGATGCTTGTCTTTTCCTGAATCAGAATTTTGGATTCGTCAGTTTCCCTGACGAATTGACAACCGGATCCAGCATAATGCCGCATAAAAAAAATCCCGACGTGTTTGAAATAATCAGGGGAAGATGCAATCAATTGCAGGCATTACCGAATGACATTGCTTTGGCTTCCACCAATCTGCCATCCGGATATCATCGCGATATGCAGTTGCTAAAAGAGAAACTTTTTCCGGCCGTTCAACACATACAAGATTGCCTGCACATGACACACCTCATGCTGTCTAACATTAAGGTAAAGGAGAATATTCTGGCCGATAAAAAGTACGCATTTCTGTTCAGCGTAGAGGAAGTGAACAAGCTCGTATTAACCGGCATTCCCTTTCGGGATGCCTACAAAAAAGTGGGGCTCGACATTGAGCAGGGAAGCTTTCATCCTGCCACTACGGTGCAACACACCCACGAAGGGAGTATCGGTAATTTATGCCTGGAAGATATTGCCCGCAATATGCGTGAGATTATAGCCGGTTTTGATTTTGAAAAAGTGGATATTGCACTGACGAAGTTGTTGGCTGAAGGGTAGCGCAGTAGGAATAGTGGCGGACTGGCGGCCGAAAATGAATGTTTAGTTATTATGTACGACATTATTGTACTCCAAATGCAGGAATAGGGGCAGCATAGATTGGTTTACGTCATGATAAGGAGAAAAACAAACGGACGGCTTATGAACAATATGGAAGTAAGGGAGTTGATGTACGGACTATGCATCTTTCTCTTTTTAGTGTTGTGTTCTTTCCATCAATCCTGTGCACAAGCCGACTTACCATTGCCTTACACATTGACGCCCGAACAAATGATGCTGTATACCAGGCAATACAAGGCAGAACGTTTCCCCGACAACCGTCCTAAGGTGTCCGATCGAATTCTGGAGCGCATGAAATTGGTTACCTGCGAGGAGGCATGGGGAGTGTTGCAGGAACAGGGGTATCCCAATCAGTATCAGGGGAAGTGGGTGATGACACATGAGAATCCTGTGTTGGTGGGCAGAGCGGTGACTTGTGATTTTATTCCCTATCGCGCAGACGTTGCCGATGTCGTGACGGAACAAGGAAAAGCACGGGGATTAGAAGGGCGAGACAAACACTGGATTATGGATCAGCTCACAACGGGTGATGTACTGGTAGCCGACCTGATGGACAGGCAAATTGGCGGGGCTTTCATTGGGGATAATCTCGCCAATATGATTTATAAAAAGACAGGTACGGGATTGGTTATTTGGGGGGGCGCCCGCGATCTGGCAGGTATCCTGGAACTGAAGGATTTCGTGGTCTTTAATCGAAATTGGGATCCATCAACTTCGAACACATATGATAAGACCATGATCATTGGTTACAATACACCTATTTCGATCGGCCGTGCCGCAGTGATGCCGGGAGATGTCGTTCTGGGGTTGCGCGAAGGCATTGTTTTTATTCCGGCGCATCTTGCGCTCGAGGTAGTGGAAACATCCGAATGGACGCGCCTCAAAGATGAATTTGGTCATTCAAGGCTGCAAGCCGGGATCTATACCGCAGGACAGATCGATGCGGCCTGGACAGAGGCTATTACCCAGGATTTTCGTACCTGGTTGCGTGCACACATGAAGAACTTACCGCAAGAGCAGCAAGAAATGATTAAGCGGCAGGATTGGTTTAGGTAAGTGTTCTGAGCGTGAAAGATGGAGGAATCAGTCCTTGATCAATTCGTTCTCAATCATATTATTCATTCATATCCAATTCCCGAACAATTTGTCTGCCTGCAAGGCTGCAATAGTGGATGAAATTGCTCTGCAACCTATATTCCATACAAAGGTTTAAACAAACCTGCATCATGAAAACATTAATAGCCTCCTTCTTCGTCGTTATCGCCTTGGAATCTGGAGCGCAACAGAAAGTTCTACGCGATTATGGAATTGAAATTGGAATACTGAAGCCGGGTAGACACAACGCCATTACAGATGTTTCAGGCGTACTAGTCGGGCATACTACCAGAATCGAAGGCGATGCTATCCGCACTGGTGTAACCGCCATCCTTCCACATCCGGGAAATATTTTCCAACAAAAAGTGCCTGCTGCTATTTTTATTGGCAATGGATTTGGAAAGCTATCCGGCTATACCCAGGTAAAGGAGTTGGGGAATCTGGAGACTCCAATTATCCTTACCAATACCTTGAGCGTTCCCACCGCGGCCGATGCACTAATCGATTACACCTTATCCTTTTCTGAAAATAAAAATGTACGGAGCGTTAACCCGGTGGTGGGAGAAACCAATGACGGCGGATTGAATGACATTCAACTAAGAGTGGTAACTAAAAAGGACGTACTAGGGGCCATTGAAAAAGCAGATACGGGTTATGTAAGGATGGGAAATGTCGGGGCAGGAACCGGTACGGTTTGCTTTGGATTCAAGGGAGGGATAGGAACGGCTTCCAGAAAATTACCGGAAAAGCGAGGCGGCTATACCGTTGGTGTTTTGGTGCAAACCAACTTTGGCGGAGTGCTTCAAATTGCAGGAGTGCCTGTAGGCGTCAACCTGGGTCAATATATGTTTCGGGAAACAACAACGGAATACAAAGAAGATGGTTCCTGTATGATTGTCGTAGCAACAGACGCGCCGCTGACTTCAAGAAACCTGGAAAGATTAGCCTCCCGCGCCATGTTGGGATTAGGCCGGGCGGGAGGTAATGAATCAAACGGCAGTGGCGACTATACAATCGCTTTTTCAACAGCAGAATCTGTTCGGGATCCATACAACAGCAATACGGATCTGAATACAAATACCGAACTGAGAAATGATAAAGTAAGTATTTTATTTCAGGCTGTAATTGAAGCCACTGAAGAGGCCATTATAAACTCACTTTTTGCAGCAGAAACGATGACCGGGCGAGGCGGCTTAACCATTGAATCAATTCCCATTGAAAAAACATTGGAAATAATAAGACAACATAATAATAAGCAGATTAAAAACTAAACTGGAGATGCAAAGGACGAGATGGCGGTGCGCTAAACAAAGTTACACAAGTTATGGCTGCATCAGCAGTAGGTAATTCATTCTGTTGAAAACCAAATGATATCAATGTAATTAGAACTAATATTGCAATGCAGCTGGTCTATCACATTTAAACCCAAATACCGATGAAAACGCGCAGAGAATTTATAATCCAAACCGGGACGCTCGCAGCCAGCGCATTACTCTTTCAGTCTTGCTCGCCGAGCCGTAAGGAAGAAAACATGGGACTTCAACTATACACATTTCGCAAGGAAATGGAGGCGGACCCAATGGGTACCCTTAAGAAAATAGCGGAAATCGGAATTAAGCAAATAGAATCTGCCCGAAGTGACCTGGGGCACTATTATGGTTTGACGGCAAAGGCAATGAAGACCGCGTGCAATGACCTGGGCATGACGCTCAGAAGTGGTCATGTGCACCTCGATGAAAAGTGGGAACAAACTATGGAGGAAGCTGTGGAATCTGGTCAGGAATATATTATTTGCTCAACAATGCCTACCGAAGGCCAAACGGTCGATAACTATAAGCGTGTTGCGGAAGCCTTCAATCAGGCCGGTGAACAGTGCAAAAAGTTGAATCTGAAATTCGGATACCACAATCACGAATATGAATTTGAATCGGAAAATGGTCAAGTGCTGTACGATGTACTGCTCGACAATTGCCAGGCTGATTTAGTGCATATGGAGCTGGATCTGGGCTGGACTATTGTTGCCGGCAAAGATCCTGAGGACTACTTTACCCGGTATCAGGGTCGTTTTCCGCTCTGGCACCTCAAGGATATGGACATGGCCAAAAGAGAAAGCACCGAGTTTGGAAAGGGTGGACTGGATATTGCAAAGATGCTATCGTTAAAGAAACAGTCAGGCGTAAAGTATATCTTTATTGAGCAGGAAGAATACGAAAGTACTCCGCTCGAGAGCATGAAACACAATATGGATTTTTTGAATAAACTTTAGCCTTACTGTGAAGAAATGAAAAAAACATCACTACTACTTTTTTTTCTTCTGTTCTATGCGGCACTTTCGGCGCAGACCAGAAACCAGGCTGACATTAAGTTATTCAGATATGGAAATTTTGATAAGGAGAGACCGGCAGTAGAATATCCTGATGGCACCCGGCTTGATGTATCATCGTTTGGCGAAGACTTTGACGAAAAGTTTTTTGCGACCGACGGCGTCAAAAGATTGCAAAGCTGGTTGGTAACCCATGCTGCCAAATGTGCTACGGTAGCGTTGCATGAGCGTTATGGCTCTTGCGTGGCACGGCCATCTAAGATCGTTGCCATAGGGCTTAACTACGCTGAACACGTTAAGGAAGGATCCGGAGCCACGACGTCAGCTGCCATTCCAAGTGAGCCTGTCATTTTTTTTAAGGCTACTACAGCTTTGTGCGGGCCTTTTGATGATGTCATTATTCCGAAAGGTGCTCAAAAACTGGATTGGGAGGTCGAACTGGCAGTCATTATTGGTAAGCGGGCCTCTTACGTGAGTGAAGCTGAAGCCATGGATTATGTGGCCGGATACACGGTGATCAATGATTATAGTGAACGTTTTTGGCAATTGGAGAAGGATGGAGGGCAATGGGACAAAGGAAAAAGCGCTGACAGTTTTGCGCCACTGGGACCCTATTTGGTTTTAGCTGAAAATCTGGCAAATCCACAGCAATTGGATCTCTGGTTAAGCGTAAATGGAAAGACCAGGCAGCAGGCCAATACGAGGGATATGATTTATAACATTGCGAAGCTGATAAGTTATACCAGTGAGCACATGACACTTTTACCTGGCGATGTCATTTCAACAGGGACGCCCTCCGGTGTTGGTTTAGCGCAGAAACCCCCGGTTTATCTCAGACCGGGAGATGTAGTAGCGTTAGGAATCGATCATGTGGGCGTGCAAAAACAGCACGTTGTTTCATTTGCGCAAAGCCAATCACAAGGGCAAAAATAAACCGGATTGTATATACTGGTAGTTGCAAATTCTTTGCACCACTTTGCGCAAATTACTGATCGGTAAAACTTGTTAAACCGCTGCCATATGCTTATATTAGAACAGTTCGGTTAATGTGTTTTGTTTATAAAAAAGAATATTATGGAAGCAAACAAAAAAGAAACGTCCGATAAAAATAAGAAGTCTGGTAAATCCAGCACGGCATTGAAAGTTGCCGGAGGTTTATTGGCAGGTGCAGCTGCGGGTGCATTGGCAGGTGTATTGATGGCGCCCGATAGTGGAAAAAATACGCGTAAAAAGATCGCCGATAAGTCTAAGAAGGTATCAGCAGATGTAAAGGGTAAAGTAGCCGATGCAAAGGGAAAATTGACGGCTGCAAAGGGAAAATTGACGGCTGCAAAGGGAAAACTTACTAGTAAGCTTAAAGAATTGAAAGCACAAGCCAAGCGTAAAACGGCGGCAGCGAAGAAGAAATAGTGCACTGCCTTTCCAGCCGGTAACATGTTTTGGATACATTTGCGGTAAACTCCCTGCAAATCGAATTCCTTAAATCGGTACTCACTGTATCAAGTCCTGGGGGCCATCTCAGGGTTTGTTTGTGTTGCACGGCATTGGGTGATTCTTACCGGTGTATAGCGTGCTATTTGCGCTGATATGAATTGAGCACCTGCCCGGTAATTTCCCAATTGGCGTCATAAAATTCTCAACTTTTTTTGGCTGAACGCGAATGAGTTTATAGAAGCTTTGCTGTGGTCAGGCGATATTTTTTTACTTCCTCCCGGAGGTAATTATTCAACTGAATTTGGCGTTGAAACCAGGAAGTATTTTGGTAACATTGTACCAATTTGATCACCTCACACAAAACTTTTATCATCAAATTGAACCAGGCATAATGGAAGCGAATACTATACTCATCATTATTTTATCGATCACGCTTGTCAGTTATTTGTTTGACCAGGTATTGGATTATATAAACCTGAAAGCACAGCGTACAGATATTCCAAAAGAGATCGAAGCTTTCTATGAAAAGGAAAAATATATGAAATCACTGGCATACCACAGGGACCTTGCCAAATTTTCATTTGTCACATCTGCCTTCGGTTTCTTACTGTCCTTTGGTATGTTGTTAGGTGGTGGATTCGGATGGGTAGATAGCTGGCTCAGGCCATATTTTGGAAGTAATATCTTGCTGGCTTTGGCATTTTTTGGTGTCTTGATGCTGGCTTCCGATATCCTGACAATTCCTTTTCAATGGTACAGCACGTTCGTAATTGAGGAAAAATACGAGTTTAACAAGACAACGTTAAAGACATTTATAACAGATAAACTTAAAGGCTATCTGCTGGCGGCAGTCGTAGGTGGTGGTTTGCTATCAGCATTAATTTATCTTGTCCAGACTATCGGGCCGAACTTCTGGATCTGGTTTTCAGGGCTTGCCGCTATTTTTGTCTTGTTTATAAACATGTTTTACACCTCACTCATTCTTCCCATGTTCAATAAGCTTACGCCGCTACCGGATGGTGAATTGAAAACGGCTATTGAGGATTTTGCAAGGAAAGTGAAATTTCCCTTGGATAGTATCTTTGTTATTGATGGATCCAAGAGATCAAAAAAGGCAAATGCGTTTTTTTCAGGTATTGGGAAAAAGAAGAAGATTGTCTTGTATGACACATTGATTGAGAGACACTCGAATGATGAACTGGTAGCTGTGCTAGCGCACGAGGTAGGGCACTTTAAAAAGAAGCATGTTGTGTGGGGATATGTCCTTTCAATTCTTCAGATTGTATTTACCTTGTTTGTCATGTCGAAAATGGTGTATTCTGAAAATGTTTCGCTGGCACTGGGCGGTACACAACTGGCTGTTCATCTAAACCTGCTGGCATTTGGAATTTTGTTTTCACCGATTTCAGCGGTTACAGGATTATTTATGAATATGTATAGTCGTAAGAATGAATTTGAAGCTGACGCCTTTGCGCGCAACACCTTTGATGGGACTGCACTTGCCAATGCCCTCAAGAGATTATCGGTTGACAGCCTAAGTGATTTATATCCCCATCCATTATATGTTTTCTTTCACTATTCTCATCCCCCGTTACTAAAACGACTTACGGCATTGTCTCGTTTATAGACATGATGAATAGAAACTCCCTTGCAACGTTTATCCTGCTGGGGCTAAACGTGTTTGCTTTTGTTTGGACTGCTTTGGGCTCAGAAAGCCTGATGATGAACAGCCAACTGGATGTGCTTGCCATTCTTCATGCCGGCGCAAATCTCAATCCATTCACGCTGGGAGGTGAGCCCTGGAGGATAATAATGTCTATGTTTCTGCATTTCGGTATCTTCCACCTGCTTGTAAACATGTTCGCTTTGTATTCTATGGGGCGCATGCTGGAACCGGAAGTAGGACCTGTGCGGTTTTTGATGGTTTACTTTTTTTGCGGTATTGCGTCGGGACTCTTCTCTTTATTGTTCAATGTGTATACGATTAGCGCAGGAGCGTCCGGAGCCCTCTTTGGACTATACGGCTACAGACTTGGCGCTGAATTGATTGGTAATTTTCGGGACAGGAAAGGTCTCAATGCTGTTGTAATCAACTTTATCATCTTCGTGGTTATTAATGCGTTCATCACAACGCAATTCAGCGTTGATATAGCCGGTCACATCGGCGGGTGTATTGCTGGCCTGTTCCTGGCTGTACTGCAGCACAAACTTGGACTACTGAGGAGAAAGAGAGATTTGGCAATAGTGTTGGTGCTAATACCTTTCTCCTTGTTCGCCTTACCTAAGGACCAATTGTACTATTACCGGATTTTTCAACGCGTTTTGAAAGCCGAGCGTTATACGAATCAGCTTTACAGAAACAAGCTGACTGATTTTCAGATAAAGGATAGTCTGGTGGCCATTGTTCCGGAGTGGGATTCAATCGGACGATCGCTTCACGCCTTGCAGCGTATCCCATCAGAACTCAGGGCCGATACGGCGAATCTGGCCAACTATGTTAAACTGCGAAGGCTGGAGGCAACGTTCAGAATAGCGTTAATTGAGCACGAATCCTATGTGTATCTGGATAGCCTGGAAATTGTCGATAAAGAATTCGACGGCATACTCCCGTTTCAGTACAGCTTAAATTATAGTCCGCCGGAGGCTGAAGCTGAAGAAACCAAAACTACTGAAGACCCTGGACCGGCACTTGAAACAAGAAGAGTCTTTTATGATGCGGCATGGAAGGAGATTGAAGATCCCTCGGCTTCAGTTTACTATCGAATTGGATCGATAGATTCCCTGGGAAGATGGCAAGGTCAGGTATATGACTATTACCGAAATGGAAGTATTCAAATGAAGGGTAAATATCTGGACGGCATGAA
Source organism: Cyclobacteriaceae bacterium (assembly GCA_029858965.1). Classification (GTDB taxonomy): domain Bacteria; phylum Bacteroidota; class Bacteroidia; order Cytophagales; family Cyclobacteriaceae; genus Chryseolinea. Next base: position 53,667 of record JAOUDZ010000011.1, on the reverse strand, counting down.
GAACGGTGTTTTTTTATATTATAGCGAAAGGGGTAGGTATGCCTCGGCTGGGCGTTATGTAAAAGAAGATGCTGTTGGAAAATGGGAAAGCTATCATTGGAATGGTGCCCTGGAGACAGAAGTATATTACAACAATGGAGCCTTCACGAAAAGCGTAATGGATTCGCTCGGTAATGCGCAAGTTGTTAATGGAAAAGGCAAAGCTGTGTCCTGGCATCCAAATGGACAAATAGCTGAAGAAGGCAGTTATTACGACGGGAGAAGAGAGGGTGACTGGTTTGGATTTCATGAGGATGGGAAACCCTATTACCATGAATTGTATAGAGACAACCGATTGGTCCACGGAGTATCAGAGGACAAGGATGGAAAGCGTTATGTGTATGATCAACTGAGTCAGTACCCGTTTCCTGTGACCGGGATGAAGGCTTTCAACGAATACCTCAATAAAAATAGGCGCGTTCCAGATAGCCTGAAAAATGAATCAGGCATTGTGAAGGTTATCTTCAATGTAGGCGTGGATGGATCGATATGGGATTTTGTCGTGATCAAAAGTCTCTCGCTTGCACATGATCAGGAAGCGATCCGATTGATTGAAAAAGGACCATCGTGGCGGCCAGGATTACTGCACGGGCATATCAAACGGCCCTCCCAAGGATATGTCGAAGTCATTTTTTAGATATCCATATGCCTCCGATCGCGGCGCCGGGTTCATTCCAAAATTAACTTCGGTCTTCACTTGCCGCTTCTCAATTATCCCGGAATAATAATCTTGAACAGATCTGCGCAATTGGATTCATGCCATGGGACTATGGCATGAATTGAGATTATTGCCATGAAATAAAAATTGAATTGTTTAATTTCCGTTTCAAAATATTAAGGTATGCAAAGGAGACAATTTATAAAAAGAACAACTGCTGCGGGGATGGCCTTCGCTTCGGCACCACTTATTCGTGTTGTGGGTAAAGACAAAATATTCCGCACGGCATTAATTGGCTCGGGTTGGTGGGGTGGCAACATTTTGCGCTGCGCCATTCAGGCTGGTCAAAGTAAGATCATCGCACTTTGTGATGTGGACGCCAATCAACTAAGCGCGACAGCCGCTGAAGTGAAGCGGCTTAACGGGGACACGCCAAAATTATACGGCGATTACCGTGAATTGCTGGCAAAGGAGAAACCTGAAATCGTAATTGTTGCAACGCCCGATCATTGGCATCCGCTCATCGCGATCGCTGCCATGGAGATGGGTGCCCATGTTTACGTTGAAAAGCCGATTTGCCATACCATCAATGAAGGAAAAGCCATGGTAAGTACAGCGCGCGATACGCAACGCATGGTCCAGGTTGGCACACATCGCCGGGTATCGCCTCATAATATTTCAGGAATGGAGTTTTTGAAGTCCGGTAAGGCCGGGAAGATTGGTTCAGTAAGGGCTTTCGTTCACTATGGTGGTGGGCCAGGGAAAAAGACACCCGATAGTGAAGCGCCATCAACGCTGGATTGGAACATGTGGTGTGGCCCCGCCCCGCTCCGTCCGTTCAACACAACGATTCACCCCAAGGGGTTTAGGGGATACCTGGATTATGCCAATGGACAGTTGGGCGATTGGGGGATTCACTGGCTGGATCAGATTCTTTGGTGGACAGATGAAAAACATCCAAAAAAAATATTTTCAACGGCGAACCGGTTTATCAGAGAAGATAACACGGATGCCCCTGATACGCAGAATGTGATATTTGAATTTGAATCCTTTACAGCTTCGTGGGAACATCGGCAATACGCGGGGAATAATGCCGAGAAAACAAACCTTGGTTGTTATTTCTATGGCACGGAGGGCACTTTCCACATGGGCTGGCTTGATGGCTGGACCTTCTATCCTGCGGACAGTAAAAAACCAGCCATCCATCAGGATCCGAAGCTGGATGAACCTGATCAGCAAAATATTGCGGCCCTTTGGGCAAACTTGCTGAGCTCAATTAAAACCAATACGCTGCCCGTGTGTGATATAGAAATCGGTCAGCGCTCTACTAACATGAGCCTGCTCGGGATGTTGAGCTGGAAACTTGGGAGGAGCGTTGCATGGGATGGCGATAAGGGCTTGATTAAAGGTGATGCAGAGGCGAACAAACTCTTAAGCCGAGCTTACCGTGGGGACTGGAAGTATCCGGGAAATTGAGAAAACAACGTTGCCAGGAAGGTGCCAAATCCCTCTTTGAAGGATTGGGCATGTAGCGCAAAATCAAGCATTTTACCAATGAACACCAAACAAGCATACGACGCCTGGTCGGGCCAGTACGATTCGAATATTAACAGAACGAGAGACCTTGAAGGGCATGCGTTGCGCAAGACCCTTGCAAATATTTCATTTGAAGATTGCCTGGAACTTGGCTGTGGTACAGGTAAGAATACCGCATGGTTCGTTCAAAAAGCAAAGCATGTAACAGCAGTTGATTTGTCAGATGAGATGTTGTCGATTGCCAAAAAAAAGTTGACCAATGATAACGTGAAATTCATCTCTGGGGATATTACCGCTGCGTGGTCGTTCAGGGATCGATTGTATGACCTGATCAGTTTCAGTTTGGTGTTAGAACATATTTCAGATCTCAATAGCGTTTTCAAAGAGGCGGCAATTTCGCTAAAACCAGGGGGATGTGTGTATGTTGGTGAACTTCACCCGTATAAACAATATACAGGGACGAAAGCCCGGTTTGAAACGGGCAATGGAACGCACGTGCTTCCCTGTTTTGATCACCATACCTCAGATTTTATTCAAATACCAGGAAAATACGGCCTTACATTGCTTGACGTGAATGAGTATTTTGACGATGATGATCGGCGCGGAATCCCAAGAATTTTAGTAGTACTGCTGAAGAAGTCCTGAAATACATCAGGAATTTCAGGGCACTTTTTTATATCAATCCGAAAGTTTTATTCCAGTGTAAACACCCAGGCATCCTTAAACAAATTCTTACGCTTATATTCGTTTCTTACCTTTTTTGCTTCTTCCTCGTCAAAAGTTGAATCGATGTAGACGTAGTACATATCATTTTCAGGATTAAGAGCAACATTGACATGGTAACCCTTGCCAATCATTTCTTTCGTAAATCGCATGGAATTGTCAAGCACACCAAAGACGCCGACAACTACATAGTGGTGACCACGCGTCATCGTAAAGGCCTCGTTGGGTTTTAAGGAAGGAGCCTTCGGTGCTTTTCTATCTGTTTCTTCTGCGTTGGCTGGCGTTACTGGAATTTCTTCAACCGGTTCTTTTTCCAATGCTACAATAGGCACTACGATAGGCGCTTCCGTCTCTACCGGATGCAGTTGGTTACTGACAACAAATCTTTTCTGGTGTATCTTTCCACCGGAAGGCATGTCTGGATCGCCTATGGACTTCTCTTCTACGGGAATTACCGAATTATTCTGAGGTGCCCTGGTTACCGCTTTGCTCTCTACTTCCTGATTCGCTTCATTGCTTTCAACTTCTGCAATTACTTCCTGACTTTCATCTTCCGGAATTACCACGTCGTTTTCAACATCACCATATATGGGTACTGCTCCCCGAGATGTTTTAGCAGCGTATTTGGATTTTTTATTCCCTAGTTTAATGCCTATGTGAAGTTCGTGGGAGCTGTTCGATGTGAACCCCGACTTAAAGGGTGGAAATTCATAGCTATAGCTAAACCTGAAAGCTTCTTTCACATTCATACCAAGAAAAAGCGCGAGTCCATTATTTTGATTATAACTCCCACCGGTCCAGAACTTGTTTTTAAAGTATACCAACGACGCAACTTCCCAGGCATCCTGTAATCCGTCTGCGCTTTGCCGGTACAATACATAGGGCTCCAAAGAAACATTACCCATGACGCCAAGATCAAATTTGTAGCTTGCGGAGTAAAGTCTGTTCTTCAGATTTGAGAGTTTAAGTTCATTGAAGCTTCCGGCACTAAATGAATTGGACTTAAAAATATCGGTCAAAGCAAAGCCAAGCTTCAGGCCAGCATTTGTATAGACTATACCAAAGTTCCCATTGACATAAAAGTTATTGCCTGAAGCATTCGCAATAACAGGATCGTTGGTATTTAGCTCGTCCGCGGTAAGATCCAACTTGTTTAATCCAACGCCTCCTGAAAGTCCGAATCGAAGCGATTGGTTAGCAGCAATAGGAACAATATACCCGAATGTTGCCGTGAAATTTGTATTGCGTAATAGTACCTGCTTTTCTGAAAATACATTAAATCCCAAAGCAACACGGTTGCTTGTTGGAAATTGGAAATTTGCACCCATTGCGACAGGGGCGTCCGCAAAATTGATCCATTGTTGTCGGTAAACAAGATTAGCTTCTGCCCTGTTGTTAATTCCTACAAATGCGGGGTTCGATAGATAGGGATTGAAGAAAAACTGCCTGTATTGAGGACCTGTTGCCTGACCACGCGCAGGCGTCAAAGTAACGGAGAGTGCTATGGCACAAAGTATAAATATTCCTTTCATGGGTTCTCCTGTCTGCTAATGCTTATCTTCGGATAGCTTCCGGTTCGTTTTGTTTTAAGGTCTGATCATGATGATCATTTACCCCTTTTGTCAAGTAAGGCAGCACTGTAATCTGTTTATATGAATAGAAGTGACATGTATCCATCCTAGAAATGGATACATGTCACTTCTATTTCTAGGATGGATAGAATGCATGTTTGTTAAAATGGGATGGGATTCCTGATCGAAAACGAAAGGCATTACTGATTTTGCAATAGGTTTCGTTCAAGATTTCGTCCGCAGGAGTATTTCTCTTCCCGGTTCTATACATCAAACAGAAATTAAAGCTCCACCTATAAATCAATGATTCAAATTATGCCATAAGGATTGGTCGGCAAAAGAAGCTATCGTCAAAACAACCGATTTTCAGATAAACTTTAACTTTTGGAAGTAGAGTGAAAAGTACTGCGACGAATCAGAAACAACCTTTGGGCTAGTATAAGTTTAAGAATCGAGGCAGAACATGTTATCGTTATTATCGGTGCTTGGTCGGCTAACCACGTCGGATGATCGGAATTGGGCGGGCCGATCGAGAAATTGATTATTTTTTTAAATAGTTGACTATCTGAACTTTAAATTAGACTATGAAAATTTTGGTTTAGATGAATTTCCTTGCAGACTTCCCTGAAGCGCGACACAGTGCAGCGGCAAGTATGATTTCTCCCTTATTGAGACAATGAAAATCCCCAATTGCATATATTCGATTACTCATACTTCAAAATGTCTTCTAATCTCAAAAAAGTTACGGTATGCAACGAAGGAATTTTATTAAAAAGGCTTCACTAGCTGGTGCAGGCGTGTCCGCAGGCCTGTTGAACAGCAAGGCCTATGCAAACGTCCAGATGCCTGAACCTGTTAAAATGAAGATCACGAAAATCCGGTACTACAGTGCTCCGGGCTATACAAAACCCTTGTTCAACCAGGCGCGCGGAATTGTAGCAGTGGAAACCGATGGGGGGATCATCGGCATAGGTGAAGGGGGTGCCAAGGATACCATCGAGCAAGTTGCACAAATGCTGATCGGGGAAAATCCGTTCAGCATTGAACACCTGTGGCAGAATCTTTATCGGGGTATGTTTTATCCACCTGGAAGAGAAAAGCTCCATGCACTTGGTGCACTGGAGATGGCATTGTGGGACATTAAAGGTAAAGCATTGGGAGTTCCTGTGTATGAACTTCTCGGAGGCGCTACGCGGAAATATGTCGAATGCTATGCTACCGGGTTCAATGCTTCAAAAGGATCTACGGAATATGAGCGCGCTAAGGATTGTATCGCTGCCGGGTTGCGCACCTATCGAACGGGACCAACCGGCGGAAATGGAGAAGAAAGATTTGATTTCTATGAGCATACAAAGAAAACGATTGAACATTGCAAACGCCTGGATGACGCCGTGGGCGGCAGTGGCAATTGGGCGATAGATCTTCACACCCGATTCGATACGCCGGAGGCAATCAAGATTTGTGATGCGCTGGAAAAACTCGAGCCCTATTTTGTAGAAGATATCATCCGGTCGGAAAACCCGGGTGTCTATAAAACGATCCGGCAGATGACAAAAGTACCCATTGCGGTGGGGGAGCAGTTTGGTGACCGATGGGATATCAATGAGTTAATTGAAAATAGGTTGATTGATTATAGCAGGATTACGTTGCCAAATTCCGGGGGCATCCTGGAACTTAAAAAAATTGCCGCGATGTGTGAAACGCATTACGTAGGAATGATTCCCCATTTTACCGGACCATTATCAACGGCAGCGCTTGTTCACGTATTGGGCTCAAGTAGTCCGACGCGCTGTATGATGGAGCTGGCAGGTGGTGAGCCTGAAAGACCTCCGTATTTCAATGATGAATACTTACACTTTAAGCATGGCAAACTCTACCTTAACCCAAGCCCTGGTCTGGGGGTCAACTTTGATCCAAAAAAAGCTACGTTTGTGATGGAGGTCGTGACCAAAACAAAGTTCCCACATCCGATTTTGCAGAGCAATGACGGATCTGTTCATGGCTGGTAATTTCTTGTTCCCAAAACCCACTTATGACAACTATTAAAAATTACCGCTGGCTCATTGTTGTATTGTTGTTCTCTGCCACTACGATAAATTATTTGGATCGGCAAATAATCGGATTGCTCAAGCCCTTGCTGGAAAAAGAGTTTGAATGGACCGAAACTGACTTTGCCCGAATAGTGATGGCATTCACGGCAGCGTATGCAATCGGTCTTTTGGTTTCAGGGGGAATCATTGATCGCATCGGCACGAAAGCGGGCTATACCATTACAATTGTAATATGGAGTCTTGCGGGTATGTTTCATGCGCTTGCCCGGAGCGTTACTGGTTTTAGTATCGCCCGAATAGGGCTGGGACTTGGAGAAGCAGGTAATTTTCCCGCGGCCATGAAAACTGTTTCCGAATGGTTTCCTTCCAAGGAGCGCGCGCTGGCGACAGGTATTTTTAATTCGGGAACAAGCGTTGGCGTCGTGCTGGCTTTGCTGGTTGTCCCGTTAATTTTGAATTATTTCGGCTGGCAGGAAGTATTCTGGATTACCGGAGCGCTTGGATTTATCTGGTTAATCTTCTGGTTGCTGTTTTATACTATTCCCGCAAAGCAGAAACGGTTGTCTGCTGAAGAATATCACTATATCACGAGTGGTCAGGACGAAATAAAAATGCTGGAATCGAAGCATGCGATTAAATGGCAGAGGCTTTTTTCATTTCCGCAAACGTGGGCATTGATCACAGGCAAGGGCTTAATCGATCCGATTTTTTGGTTCTTTCTATTTTGGCTTCCATCGTATTTCGCTTCGACCTTTAGCCTTGACCTGACAAAACCAAGCCTGCAATTGATGATCATTTATGCAGCAACCACCGTTGGTAGCATTGGTGGTGGATATTTTTCTTCATGGCTGATTAAGAGAGGGTGGCCTACGTTGCGTGCCCGGAAGGCATCGTTATTGTTGTTTGCTGCATTGGAAGTGTCTATCATACTTGCCCAATTTGCAACCAGTGCGTGGATGGCCGTAGGCCTGATCAGCCTTGCCGTAGCGGTGCACCAGGCCTGGGCAACAAATGTCTTTACGATGGCTTCGGATATGTTCCCTACCGAGGCCGTTAGTTCTGTTGTCGGTATTGCGGGTATGGCGGGAGCCATAGGCGGTATCCTCTTTCCAATGCTGGTGGGAACACTGTTGGATGCCTATAAAGCCGCCGGTAATTTGGTAGGTGGATACAACTTACTCTTCACATTGTGCGGTTTTACTTACCTGGTCTCTTTGACTATTATCCATTTGCTTACCCGAAAAGGAGAAAAGGTGACGCTAAATCAAATACAGTAATTTGCCCTGCAATTCGCGTTTATATTTTGTCCTGACTGCGACCATTCCTCAAATCCATATTCATTATCCGCTCACCTTCGTGTTCCCTTGTCCATAGATTATAATATTTCTACTCGTCTTTTGATTCTTTAAATGTCCATCCAATGCTTCCTAATACAACAAGCAGCATAAGCCAGGATGAGAAGGTCGTTATTTTGTTTCCAACCACATAGGCACGAGGCCGGAAATTGAATTCTATCGAGTGTTTGCCCGCAGGAACCGGCATAGCACGCAGTACGTAATCCGCACGTAATATTTCTGCCTCCTTTCCATCGATGGTTACTACCCACCCTTTCGGATAATAAATTTCAGAAAAAACAGCAAAGACATTTTCCTGCGACTGACTTTCATACTTCAGATGGTTGGGATTATGTTCGGTTAGGCTAATCGTGGCTGTACTATCAAACGCAAAACTTTCTACCTTAAATTCGGAGCCATTTACTACTGCCGTTTTTCGCGTATCCAGTTCACATACAGTTTTTAGTTCTTCTGTAGGTGTGTCTACCACAATTAAATCCTTTACAAACCAGGCGTTTCCACTTGCCGCCATGTTAGGAATAATATTATCCCGCTGCGGCCCGAATACCATATATTTTATATTGAGCATGTTTATCACGCCGTATTGATTAAGATCCATGTTGCCTGCTTGAACGTTGCGGATTAATTCATTGGTTTCCTTATACAAACACGAATCATAGAGATCCTGATATCGCCTTAACTTAACGCCATGATATCCGCCTGCTGAATGGTGGAAATACGAAGTCCTTGCCTCCAGGAAAGCATTCTGTAAATTGTAGACGCGGTAGTACGATTTGTCTTTCAAAATTTCCTGATCCGCCTCTGAAGCTATGAAGGCTGCGTTTTCACGTTTCCGCTTATAGTTTTCTTTGGTGAAATGACGATTGTCTACAATGGCAATATCAATCGTGATCATGGCTATCAAAAAGAAATAAAATGCCAATGGCGAAATCTTTTTCCATATTTCTAAATAGAGTACAATAAATGCAGCCAGGATGAATGCCAGTGATCGGAGGGCATCACTCCTCAACAGGCTTTTGCGATCATCGGCTAAAGCGCTGATGAACCAGGATGGGAGTTGTTCTTCACCCTGCCGCACGAAGCTGAGCATGCCGGCAAATAGTATGAAAAATAGGCATATGCCTCCCGTTGCACCAAATGCGATGAGTAGCTTTTTCTTATTTGGTTTGGTTAACCCTTCCACCATAATCTTCTCTACACCAAGCAGCCCAAGCAGGGGCATTGCCATGATAATCATGATCACGGCAAAGGTTACGGACCTGAACTTATTGTATCCAGGAAGGTAGTCGAAGATGAAGTAATTGAATTTGGCAAAATTACTGCCCCAACTCATCATTACGGCAAGAACACAAACCGCAACAAGCCACCACGTATATTTTTTTTCTGCGAATGCAATGCCAACTGCAAATAAAAATACAATTATTGCACCCGCATAATAGGGAAGGGGAGTTTGAGGTCCCCAATAGGCACCGGTATAATAGGCCAGCTGGTTAAACGTCTTTTCATCACCCGTGCGCGCCAGGGCCTTGTACACGTAGCTATCTTGATCAGCTGCCATTAAATGCTGGCTACTGCCTCCATAAAAATTTGGTATCAGCAAAGTCAGCGGTTCCAGAATAGCATAGTTGTATTGAAAAGCATAACTCCTGTCCAGCCCGCTTGATTGTTCTCTAGTGTCTGGTGCAGTCAATTCAGACTTTCCACGGGAATAGGTGCTGTATTCCGTGATGGCCCACATGGGTCCGAAGAAGGTACCTACTGCAATGATTACGGCAGGCATAAGCGCGCCGACTGATTGGAGGAACTGAAAACCTTGCTTTGCTTTTAGAAACAGGATGAGTTGTATAATGCCATATATGGCGACAATAAGCAATAGGTAGTAGGTCATCTGCAAATGATTCTCACGGAAGTGCAGCGCAAGCCCGGCAGTAGTGACACCAAATCCTAATATTCTTCGGTTTGTAAACGCAAGATGGATGCCAGCCATAACAAGCGGCATAAACGCAATGGCACCGATTCGCGAACTGTGCCCTACACTAAGCCCGATAATCAAATAAGAGGAAAGGCCAAATGCGATAGCACCTCCAATGGCCAGGTAGGGTCTTACACCAAAGGTCAGTAGTAAAATGTAATAACATAAGAAAGCCAGGTAGATGTTGGCAACGGGATGTGGGAGCTTAAATGCAAGAATGCTTTTGAGATAGCCAACAACTTTGTTTCCCCACTCCACATTGACAAGATAGCCCGGCATGCCGCTGAACATGGATTCAGACCACAGCGGCTCTTCTCCCGTCTGTTGCCGAAAATCGCGCATCGACTTCGAGGAGCCTTCCCATTGTTGAATATCCGATTGGTTTATGGCTTTGTTTTCGAAGAAAATGGGATTGTAAAAGAAAATGGTAACGATCAAAAATACAGCAATGGCAATTCCGTGAGGAAGGATATGCGTAACGAAATTTATCTTTTTCATGCCGGTCGATTAATACGCCGCAAAATAGGAAGGATTGGGTAATTAGCCCCTTTTTCAAGGCGAACTTTTGCAACTCAGCGCATGCCATTTCTTGTTTGGCAATGGATATGTCCGGCAGGCGGCAGAATAAAACTTCATCAGATGAGAATATGGGAGATAAACGGGACTGTGGGTAAGATACCCGGCGCATTGCCGGTATATAAAGGCAATTAATACCAATACAACGCGATCGTGATATTCATACTTATGCCCATCAACTAGTAGTCCACAGGATAAAAATATTTTGTAAGCAAAACAATTAAAGGTATTTTAACCAAACCCTTCCTGTTTCATGATGACAAAATTGATTGTTTTTTTCACGCTCTTCCTGGTTGCCTTCTTATTTTCATGTCAGACAAAAACAGCTACTGATCAATTGGGTGATTCATCACGCGACACCTTACACGTAAGATTAGTGCAGATCGCTGGTGATCTTGATATTCCCATTTATGTTACCAACGCTGGTGATGGTTCTAACCGGCTATTTGTAGTACTGCAAAAGGGTGAGATTGTCTTGCTGAAGAATAAGATGCCCATGAAGGAACCCTTTCTTGATATCAGTGATCTTGTCGAAGATCGGTTACCTGGCTTTTCGGAAATGGGTTTACTCGGATTGGCCTTTCATCCCCGTTTTCCGGAAAACGGGAGATTCTTTGTTTACTACAGCCATGAATCCAGGCTGGATAGTACCGGCTATACAGCACGGTTATCGGAATTCAAAATCAGCCCGGAAGATCCGGACAAAGCAGACCCGGATAGTGAAAGAATCATCATGGAACTCAACTGTGAAGGTTATTTTGTAAATGGCGGACACCTAGCGTTTGGTCCGGATGGCATGCTCTATGTGGGTGTTGGAGAAGGTTCAGGAAAGCATTCAAGAGGGAATGCCCAGGATCTAAACAATCTATTTGGCTCCATTTTGCGCATTGATATTAACCACGACCAACCTTACAAAGTACCGGCAGATAACCCTTTCCTGGACAGTCCATCGCCGGAAGTTTGGGCATATGGATTCAGGAATCCCTATAGATTTTCCTTTGATCCTGTAAGCGGGGTTTTGATCTGCGGAGATGTTGGCAATCAATTAAGAGAAGAGGTGAACATCGTTGAACGAGGCAAAAATTATGGATGGCCTGTTTATGAGGGTACCCTGCTTTCTGAGAACCAGACTAAAGATTCAATCAAGACAGAGCCCGCATTCCCCCTTGCAGAATATAACCACGAAATTGGATTCGGAAGTGCCATTGTGGGTAGCCATATTTGCAACGGTAAAATCAATTCTCCAATGAGCGGCAAAGTAATCATTGCAGACTGGAGCGGTGATATGTTCTACCTCAATGACCTGCAGGTGAAAATACCGGCAAAAGTAGTTGTTGACAACCTGGATGAATTCTCCGCCGAAAAAAGAGAGGTATTCAAGGATGGGGAGGAAGAATTGATAATGCCAAAGTACTATATAAACAGTTTTGGTGCGGACGAATCTGGGGAGTTGTATATGATAGGACAGCGCGGAATAGGGCACGATACCCGATCGGGATCTTTATTTCAAATCAAACCCGGCGCAGATCCGGTTAATAATTAATTTAACGCCCCGGCGCTACTGGAAAATTCGATGGTGAAATTATCGGAAAAATAATATTGGTCAGGCTATCCGCCAATCGTGGACATAGACTCTGAGACCGGAATTTTGTTCTTTCTGCTCGCTTCGGCTTCGAAGCCATCCTTTGCCCGGTTTTGAAATGCAGATAATAATTTCACTTTCAAAGCATCATCTTTGAGATCGGCACGAAGCAATTGACGGATATCCAGTACACCATCATCGTACAAACAGGTTTTTAGCATACCCTGTGCGGTCACACGAATGCGATTACAGGTTCCGCAAAAAGTCCGGCTGAAAGCCGCGATAATGCCAAGGTTACCCATATGGCCCGGAATCTGGTAATTTGAAGATGTTGAAGATACCGGATCCGGTATCTTAATGATTTCTGGATAGTGACCTTTAATATATTCCAGAATCTTTTTGTAGGTCCAATGCAAGGTTGGGTAATGGTTACCCTCACCGTTAAACGGCATCTCTTCAATGAACCGCACATCTATTTTATTCAATCTGGTCAATTCAACGAGCGGAAGAATGTCTTCAATATTTTTTCCGTCCATCACCACGGCATTGATCTTGACGGGCATTTGGTGCTCCATCAACAGATTAAGGGTGTTCATTACTGGTTCAAATTCATCCCTTCTGGTAATGGCATGGAATCTTTGTTTGTCGAGTGTGTCAAGGCTGAGGTTTACGGATGCGAGCCCCAATTGTTTCAGCTCCGGAATATGTTTACCGGTCAGGACACCATTCGTGGTAAGGTGAAGTTCTTCAATGCCCTGAATTTTTGTAATACCCCGGATGAGTTTCATCAAATCATTTCGTACAAACGGTTCACCGCCGGTGAGCCGGACCTTTGTGATTCCCATGGAGGCGAGCAGTGAGATTAAGCGTTGGATTTCCTCAAACGTGAGGACATCTTTCTTCGGCAAATAACGAATTCCCTGCTCCGGCATACAATAAAAGCAACGCAGGTTACAGCGGTCTGTGACGGCTAGCCGCAGGTAAGTGATAGGGCGCCCATGATTGTCGAGAATGGTTGTCAATCGCAATAATTTACATCAAAGATATCGATAATCCCGGAACGTTGAATGGTTATCCCTTGCCAGGGGCATGCATTCATGCTTCAAATTCCGCTAATGCGTACGAATTATAAAGATTACGGATAACTTTACTTGTATCCATTATCTACTTTTAATAGCGAAAGGTCCTTATTTTGGGAATTATTAGCATAAAACGGTGGTTGGCTACATGATGAATAAATTCAAAATCAAGGCTTTCGGCATAACCAAAGACATCCTTGGCGGCAAAGAAACAATCATTGAAATCAAGGGAAAGACTGTTGCAGACTTGCGCTTCACGTTAAATGAGCGATTTCCCCAGTTGCTGGGCTTGCGGTCACTTTATATTGCTGTGAATAGTGATTATGCGGAAGAGGGCAGAATCCTGGAAGATTCGGACGAAATAGCACTTATTCCGCCTGTTAGCGGCGGTTAAAATGAATTTTTTTTTGTGAATTGTACATCATTTAATTACCTTCATTTACACGACACTTTTGTTCAACCCAACCCCACTAAATCATGATTAAAATAACTGAAAAGCACATCGATGTTCAGAAAGTGATTGAGACAGCTACCAGCCTGAGTGCAGGGGCTGTTAATGTTTTTATTGGAACAGTTCGCAACAATGCGCATGGAAAAAATGTGTTATGGCTTGAGTATGAGGCGTATGAGACAATGGCGGTAGGAGAAATCAGGAAAATTATTGATGAAGCTTCCCAGCGATGGCCCCTATTGGGTTGGGCGATTAGTCATCGGATCGGGACGTTGAAACCAGGTGAAGTATCTGTTGTCGTTGCAGTATCTACACCACACCGTAAGGATTCATTTGATGCTTGTCAGTTTATAATCGATACTGTGAAAGAAAAGGCACCGATCTGGAAGAAGGAAGTTTTTGAAGATGGTGAGGAATGGATTTCTGCCCGGCCGGAAATGGAATTTAAAGGATAAACTTTAGAAGAATTTTGAAAAAGAAAAGGCCCCGCCCCGACAATGTCAGGGCGGGGCCTTATTCGTTACGGTTACCCGATAACAATCACCACCGCCGAAACAATAATGACAGCCATAGTGAACCCTGCAACCAACGCAATAAATAAATCGCGATGGATAGGATTGATGTGAATTTTTGCATGTGTTTTCATAACCAACTATAATTTAAAGCCAATACGCAAGATCGGAATAAAAGTTCTTACTTACGTCCTGGAAAACATCTTTAATGCTAAAAACGTTTTAATTCTGATCTATGTTTTTTAGAATTCTTCATTTTGGAGTTGAATTGAAGCTTTTTAAATAAGTCATTTTGAGAAAAAAATATTTAGCGATGAATTAATCGACCGATTAATATTCAGACATTTTGAAATCATTCGCTGATGATGAAGCACTTAGGTGCTTTTATAGGAAGCATTACAAGCAGATTTCTCTCTAACAATCAGAATTGCAAACGTGTTCGATAGATATTTCTCCTGAAGCGGAAGCTGCGGCATTGAAATCAAAAACCCTGAAAAAATGTTTTGCTCATTTCCGAGCAACCACCTCGTACCTTACTTTACTAAAAATGCTGGCGCGCACAAATTCACCGTTTTCATAAAAGTATTTATTGATATTCCCCTGCCCTTCTACTTCATAGTTTCCCGGCTTCACTTTTTTTACAGCGGCCAGAATCCCGTAAGCATCAGCCAGCGTCTTCCGGATGTTAACAGGTTCATCAAAATAGAATCGAGCAATGCTGCATTCCACCGGCTCGTAAATGGAGTCCGAATTTTTGTATTTATATGAATTTACGCTTGTCTGATAATGCCCACCCTTCCAAATGACTGAAGAAGTAAAGGTTCCATTGCTGCTCTCAGAGACAGAGATTGAGGAAAATAGATTTTTTCCACGATACACAGTTTCAATATGGTGATGTAGCGCAACGGATAAGATAAGCCAAAAATGCACGTTGCTGTCGAGCAAATAAATAGTAGTTGTATCCTTCACAGTCCGTGTAGCTTTTAATTCTCCGATTTTTACACCGGCCAGTGTAATGTCAAAATACTTTGTTTTGCTAATGCTTTCTGATTGGGATCGCACACATGAAAAGATGAAAAAGAATAGTATTGAGAGAATAAGTCTCATAATATGAAAGTGAAATTTTTCAGATCTGTATCTTTTTTTACAGGGCTTTTTCCTGAGTCTAGCTGCGTTGTTTTGCCTTGCTGGCGCTGATCAAAATTGAGTTGGCTTTTTATTCGCGTCCAGCGTGAGATGGTGTGCGAAAATTATCGTTGCTGAAAACGCTTCGCCTGGCTGGAACAACATAGTCACTTTCAAGTTTTCGACCACCCAGAAAGAACACATACGCTGATGTTGCCATGAGTATATGGCTTAAATCCAAATGGTTGAACCAGGTATGAATGGAAAACTGAGTGATGTGAACCGTGGCGGCCAACGCAGAAATGCATATCGCGATTATGAATAACATGCTACTTTCTGCTTTTGTAATTTTGAAAATATAAACTTGAAATGAAAACACAACCACCAGCAGTCCGTAGGCTGCGTGAACTTCAACAAATGTGAAATTGAACGTGGCAAGCACAATGATATTCAGTAGAAGCAATTCGATGCTATTCAATAGGGTAAAAAAATCTCCTTGTTTCTTGGTCAGAATAGGTCTGGCGTGCATGATAGACCCACGTTCCAGAAGGGCTACTGAAAACATACTCATTAGCCATCCGGGTAATTTCCATCCAAAATCAAAATAGTAAAGAAATGCATGCCCGATGATACCACTATACCCTGTTGCCAGTCCCATAGTGAGGAAATAATACTTTAGCAGCGTAGCGCTGGCATTACCTGGTTTTAACCTTGAGAAGGCATAGAAGCAAACCGCCGACACAAGCAGATCAGTAACTGCGGTTACGGGCTCCTGAATAAGGATACCGTAGATTTCGATTGAAGTTTTTTCAATTTCCATAGCAACCAAATGTTTGAGAAATTCTAGATCGATATTGAGTATCGCTTACTGGCCGCAGAAGTGAAGTTTCGGTGGTGCATACTTTTTCTTCTCCACGCTGACCCTCCAAAAGTGCCTCGAGGGACAGGTTTGTAAGAACCGAATAGCTTCTTAACCCGAAAAACGATGATTTTGAAAATTGGTTTCCCATCTGCGAAAAGTTTTTGAATGATGAGACCAAAATTATAGGCTAATCGAAGTTTTTCCGTGTCGATGATCGCCAACTTAGGACATAACTTCGGCATATTCCGCCATGCATAAGGGAGTTTTTCTGCGAGAGAAGCAAATACCGCAACTAAACGCTATGGCCCCGGTACAAAGCCGGATACATGCATTTCAGCACTGCAAAGCGGGCATGCATGGTTCTATCTTTCTTTCATTATTCAGCAGTGCAAATAATCCGGGAAAAAATAGAATAGATGAGGCTGTGTAAAGGACCGAGGGCTGGAAGAACAAGTTTGATCTTCACTCATGAATCTCCTTGCCGCAATGCGGACATATCATCGCGCTTTTCTTGTCCTTGCCCTTATCCTTATCAATGTGAAGTAGTTCAAAAAATCCTGAGGACAGAATACCAGCCGGTAACGCCAACAATCCTATGCCGGCGATCGCGAAGAGGCCGCCAAGAAATTTTCCGATCGTCGTCACCGGAACCATGTCCCCATAACCAACTGTCGTGAGCGTGGTTATGCCCCACCACATAGTTGCCGGAATGCTGCTGAACTTGTCAGGCTGAGCGCCACGCTCCACATAAAACATGACAAATGAAATGATTACAAGGATGAACAAAATAAAAAGGAAACTTAGTACCAGCTGTTCCTTACGCTCGCTGATTACACGTTTGAAAATATTCAGTGCGTGAAGATATCGCGCTATTTTGAACATTCTGAACAAGGGCATTAGCCTGAATATTCTAATAAAGCGTAGATCGATAGGCAGAAATGTCAGATAGAAGGGAAGGAATGCAAGCAAATCTACTATCGCCAATGGTGTAATAGCGTACCTAAGCCTGCCCAGGATAGGTTTCTTATAGCTGGTCTTTTCAACGATAGCATAAAGCCGCGCAACATATTCAATCGTAAAAAAGGCAATGGAGAATAATTCAAATCTGTTGAATAATATGTGGTAGTCCTGGCCAATTTCCTTGACAGAATCCAGAACGATTGCAAGGATGTTCAGGATGATGATTGTAACCAAGAAAAATTCGAAAATGCGCTCGGCCACACCACCTTTCTCTGTAGGTTCCAGCGTACGGTAAAGACTTCTGCGGAATGTCATGAGTATCTTATCTTTTGAAATCTTTCTTGCCGCCAGTCTTTTCCATCAGTTTTATTTCTTCGATGATAATGTTGTGTGAAAGCGCTTTGCACATGTCGTAGACCGTTAGCGCTGCAATAGAGGCAGCAGTCAGCGCCTCCATCTCTACACCTGTTTTGGAGGTAATGGTAGCGGAACTATCGATAATAATCTTATTTCCCTCAACATGGATTTTTACCTGACAATCTTCCAATCCAATGGGGTGGCAAAAAGGAATCAATGACGATGTCTTTTTTGCACCCATAACGCCAGCTATAATCGCTGTCTGAAAGACAGGTCCCTTTTTGGTGATAAGCTCGTTATCTTTTATCAGCCTGATTATCTTAGCCCCTACATTTACAGTGGCCTGAGCGCTGGCGGTACGCTTTGTGATGTTCTTTCCAGAAACATCGACCATCGTGGGATTACCGGATGTATCAATGTGTGTAAATTTCTTTTTACTCATGTATCTTGGGATCGGACAAAGTTAAAATAATTAATATGGTAAGTGTAGAAGAAGCTTCTTCAATTGTTTTCTCACACCTCTTTGAACCCAGGCTTGAAACAGTTGCCTTTGCCGAGGCTGTGGATAAAGTATTGGCCGAGACAATTGTTGCTGATCGCGATTTTCCTCCGTTTGACAGGGTGTCGATGGATGGAATAGCAATCTCTTTTGTGGAATGGGAGGCAGGGAGGCGAATTTTTTCGGTCCAGGATATTCAGGCTGCAGGTATGAAGCAAAAGAGCCTTGGGGACAGACAGCACTGCCTCGAAGTAATGACAGGTGCAATCTTGCCAACAGGAGCTGATGCAGTTATTCCATATGAAGACATTGAGATTAATGATGGTTCTGCTACCATTTTGATCGAAAAAGTAAGGCTGGGCCAAAACGTTCATAAACAGGGTCAAGATGCCAAAGCCCTGAGCGTACTGCTGGAACCGGGAATCCTTCTTTCACCGGCTGAAATAGCCCTTTTGGCTGCGGTGGGCAAAAGTAACGTCCAGGTTTTTGCCTATCCAAGTACTGCCATTGTATCCAGCGGCGATGAACTGGTAGCCGTGCAAGACACACCGGAACCCCACCAAATCAGACGGTCGAACACTTTCGCCATTCAGTCCGCAATGAAAACAATGGGATGGGAAGGGACCGTATGGCATTTGCCGGACAACAGGGAACAAATGTTGGATACTGTAAAGCGGATATCGGCATCATTTGACATTATTATCTTGTCAGGGGGAGTCTCAAAAGGAAGATTTGATTTTGTACCAGAAGTACTGGAAGAGGTTGGTATCACAAAACTTTTTCACCGGGTAAATCAGCGGCCA
Source organism: Cyclobacteriaceae bacterium (assembly GCA_029858965.1). Lineage (GTDB taxonomy): Bacteria > Bacteroidota > Bacteroidia > Cytophagales > Cyclobacteriaceae > Chryseolinea. Next base: position 34,956 of record JAOUDZ010000011.1, on the reverse strand, counting down.
GCCAAACCGTTTTGGTTTGGGGTTTCGAAAAAAGGAACGATCGTGTTTGCTTTACCTGGCAATCCAGTCTCCACGTTCATGTGTTTCTACCGCTATATCAAACCCTGGTTATTCAGGAGCGTCGGTGTTAAAAACAATACAATGAAGGCTGTTTTGGCGAAGGACTTTTCCTTTGCAGGAAGTTTAGTGTATTTTCTTCAGGTGTCAGTGCAAAATGAAAACGGCATGCTGATGGCCTATCCTGTAGAAGGCGGTGGTTCGGGTGATTTTGCTAACCTGAAAAATGTTGACGGTTTTCTTGAACTTCCATCGCACAAAGAAAAATTTCTGACTGGCGAAGTATTTCCATACATTCCTTTCAGATAACGCCAAGCGAAAAGAAACCAATCGCTATTCATGAACATACTCATAGCACCGGATAAATTTAAAGGTTCACTCTCAGCCACCGAAGTCTGTGCCGCGATAAAAGAAGGATTACTTTCTGTTGATAGTACACTCAATGTAATTGAACTTCCGCTGGCTGACGGCGGTGAAGGTACATGTGAATTATTGACCTCGTATGCCGGTGGTTCAATGGTAACGCTGCGTGTTCGCGACCCGCTATTCCGGACCATAGATTCCGGATATGGAATATCAAAAGATGGCAAGATTGCTTTTCTCGAAATGGCCAAAGCATCAGGATTGCAACTGTTGAAAATGGATGAGCGAAATCCTATGATTGGTTCAACGGTGGGCACAGGGGATCTTATTCGTCATGCGCTGGATCGTGGTGCTGAGCACATCATTATGGGCGTTGGAGGCAGTGCCACGACGGATGGGGGAATAGGTATGGCAGAAGCGCTTGGCGCTTATTTTTATGATGCCTCGGGTGAAAGGCTTCAACCTGTTGGAGCGAATCTTCAGCATATCCATAGTGTTGATTTGTCATCCGTTCATCCCCGGCTGCGACAAGTTCAATTCACTATTTTTTGTGATGTTGATAATCCTTTACACGGACCAAACGGTGCGGCGTATATTTTTTCACCCCAAAAAGGGGCAGATGCCAGGATGGTAAGTGAGCTTGATATGGGGTTGCGGCATTATGAACGGGTACTTGAAAACACCGTGCATAGAAAAGTGAATTTTCCCGGCGCCGGTGCCGGAGGCGGATTGCCTTCTTCTATTAAAGCGTTAGCTAATGTAACTGTAAGACCGGGCATGGATTATATAATCGAGTTTACGAAATTTGAGGAGCAATTGTCCGTTGCTGATATGGTGATTACGGGCGAAGGTAAAATTGATGAACAGACTTTATCCGGGAAAGTTGTGAAAGGAGTGGCCGACCTCGCTGCCAGGCACAATAAAGTTGTCGTTGCGTTTGCCGGTAAGACTGAGTTGAGCGAAAAAGCTTTTCAATCCCTGGCTATTCGAAAGATTATTACGTTAACCGGCAAGGATATATCCGAAAAGCAGGCCATGGAAAAAGCATATGGCCTATTACACGATCGCGTCGCTATTTTTTGGCGCAACTGGGAACCAGAAGCGACTTGAAAATTTTTACATTTGGTTACCGCAGGGTAGTAATTTAACTTTGCCCCTGTTTTTCCTGGAAGAGCAGATAATAGCTGTTGGCGTATAAAACTGGCCAGAAATTTTTAACTCATCTAATACTCAATGAAAATCAAACTATCATGTTCGATAATTTAAGTCTAAAACTCGATAAAGCCTTTCAAACGCTGAAAGGACAGGGCAGGATTACTGAAATTAATGTCGCAGCCACTGTCAAAGAAATTCGCAAAGCACTAATTGATGCAGACGTAAACTATAAAGTAGCCAAAGAGGTAACGGATGACATCAAGACGAAAGCGATGGGGCAGGATGTACTTACTGCCATTTCTCCGGGCCAGTTGCTTGTCAAAATTACTAACGATGAACTAACAGCCCTCATGGGGGGGCAGAGTGAGGATATCAAGATCGAAGGTAATCCAGCGGTTATCCTTATTGCCGGCTTGCAGGGGTCGGGGAAGACTACATTCTCCGGAAAATTGGCAAATTATCTGAAGAAACAAGGACGTTCAGTCCTGCTCACAGCTTGTGATATTTACCGTCCCGCGGCTATTGATCAATTGAAAGTACTGGGTGAACAGGTAGGCGTGGAAGTATATGCAGAACCGGATACAAAGGATCCTGTAAAGATCGCTTCAGCGGCAATCGATTACGCGCGGAAAAATAATCATCGTGTTGTTGTTGTGGATACCGCCGGTCGTCTGGCAGTTGATGAAGAGATGATGGAAGAGATTGCACGGCTGAAGGCAGCACTACAACCTTCCGAGACGCTCTTTGTTGTCGATGCGATGACAGGTCAGGACGCCGTAAATACGGCGAAAGCATTTAATGAACGCTTGAACTTCGACGGGGTTGTCCTGACTAAGCTGGATGGTGATACCCGCGGTGGCGCTGCACTCTCCATTCGCCGCGTTGTAAACAAACCCATTAAGTATATAAGCCTGGGTGAAAAGATGGAGGCTATTGATCGCTTTTATCCAGACAGGATGGCGAGCCGAATTCTTGGTATGGGGGACGTTGTTTCGCTTGTTGAAAAAGCCCAGGAAGTTTTTAGTGAAGAAGAAGCCGCCCGGCTGAACAAAAAAATCCGTAGGAACCAGTTTGACTTCAATGACTTCCTCTCTCAGCTTGAGCAGGTGAAGAAAATGGGTAATATGAAGGATATCCTTGGAATGATCCCCGGCATGGGAAAGGCGATGAAGGGTGTAGATATTGATGATAATTCTTTCAAACCGGTAGAGGCCATCATTCGCTCAATGACCAATAAAGAACGCGAAAATCCTGATGTCCTTAACAGTAGCCGGAAAAACAGAATTGCGGTTGGAAGTGGTACTTCTGTACAGCAAGTGAATCAGTTGCTGAAGCAATTTGGTGACATGCGCAAAATGATGAAGACCATGAACAAAATGGGCGGTGGGAAGCGGGCGATGTCGATGTTGAATCCTTTTGGGAAAGGTTGAGTAGGGAATTGGGAATAGGGTATGAGGTGTGAGGAATTAGGGATAAGGGATACGAAATAAAGTCCTTAGCCAGTGAAATATCTGCCTGTCAGTTACTTAATGATATTTTATTTGAAATAGGGCACCAAAGATATTTTTTTTATAAAATTTATCCAGGTTGTATAAACCAAATCACCAATAATGTCGTTCTTACCTTTAGTTTACAGGTTGTTATATAAAGGATAAAAATGCCCCGATTCATTGGGGCATTTTTATAACGCACATTAACCAAAATAAATACAGAATATGAAAAGAATAACACTTTTAATGCTGGCGCTGGTGACTACGGTATCAGCTCTTGTTGCACAGGATAAGCCTTCCAGCCCTCAGGCAACTGTGGAAGGAAAAGTTGGATCGGCCAATGTAAAAATAGTGTATTGCCAGCCGTCGGCTCGCGGTCGCAAAATCATGGGTGGCCTTGTCCCATATGGGGAAGTGTGGAGGACTGGCGCCAATGATGCAACTACAATTGAGTTTGACAAGGCCGTTAAAATTGAAGGAAAAGATGTTGCTGCAGGCAAGTATTCGCTATTTACAATTCCCGGTGAAAATGAGTGGACGATTATTATTAACAAAGATGCAAAACAATGGGGTGCCTTCAAGTATAAGCAAGAGAGCGATGTATTGCGTGTTATGGTAAAACCAGCAAAAACACCTGCTATGGTAGAAACTTTTAACATTAGCCTTGGGAAGGATGAAGTCCTGATGAAATGGGAAAATACGGCGGTTGCTTTTAAAGTTAAAGGCTAGAAAGACTGCGACAAATATATTTAAGGCCCTGCTCTGGCAGGGCTTTTTTATTTTCCGCATATTGCTCATCCCCATCGTTTGTTGGATGTGGGATTGAGACGACGGTAAAACTATTATAATGTGAAATGTAAGGGGGTATATGAACATTTTAGGCCGTTTCGATCGTGTTGACCTTCCCGGATTGGGGTTGGTTAATATTCATGCCAAGGTTGATACGGGAGCTTATACGTCGAGCCTTCATTGTCGCCAGGCACGGGTAGTTGATGGCATTCTTGAATTTATTCTGCTGGATGAAGAGCATCCGGAGTTTACGGGAATGAAGTTTTGTGTCACTGATTATGAAGAACGAAATATCAAGAATTCCTTTGGAGAAGAGGAGCTGAGGTTTGTGATCACCACGCCGTTAATAATTTTTAATGAAGAAATAACGGCAGAGTTTTCACTAAGCAACCGAGGTTCACTTAAATTTCCGATCTTGATTGGAAGGAAAATCCTGAGGAACCGTTTTGTCATAGACATCAGTAAGAAGAATCAGTCCTTCAAAGAGAAGCGCAAAAGACTTGCGCTACAAAATAGAAAAAGAAAAGAATAACTGACCCCGATTTTGTTATGAACATCGCAATTCTGTCCAGAAATGCTAAGCTGTATTCCACCCGACGGCTAAAGCAGGCGGGTGAAGAAAGGGGCCACAAAGTGGAGATTATTGACCACATGAAATGCGTGCTGTTTATTGAAAAGAAAAACCCTGTAGTTTTGTATCAGGGACGAAGACTGGATTACTTTGATGCTATTATTCCCAGGATCGGCTCGTCTGTTACCTTCTATGGTGCAGCAGTAGTTCGACAATTTGAAATGATGAAAGTTTTTACATCAGCGGAATCACAAGCGCTTATCCGTTCGCGTGATAAATTGAGGAGTCTACAAATCCTCTCGCGTGCAGGGCTGGGGCTGCCCAAAACAATATTTATGGACTACTCTCGAGAGACCGAAGGAATTATTGAAGCTGTGGGTGGGGCGCCAGTAGTTATTAAGTTGTTGGAAGGAACACAAGGCCTGGGTGTGGTTCTGGCTGAAAATAAAAAGGCGGCAAAATCAGTAATTGAAGCTTTCCATGGGCTGCACGCGCGCATCATTGTTCAGGAATTTATCAAGGAGGCAAAGGGTGCAGACATCAGAGCTTTTGTCGTGAATGGAGAGGTTGTTGGTGCCATGCGAAGGCAAGCGAAAGAAGGTGAATTCAGATCAAACCTACATCGCGGTGGCAGTGCATCTGTAGTTAAGCTGACCAAGGCTGAAAATCATGCCGCCATTTCAGCAGCAAAAAAGATGGGTCTTCATGTGGCGGGCGTTGATATGCTTCCTTCCCACCGTGGTCCGCTCATTCTGGAGGTAAATTCATCTCCCGGTTTAGAAGGAATTGAAGGTGCGACAAAAGTGGACATTGCCGCAAAAATTTATCAGTACCTTGAGAAAAATGCCGGTAAGAGTAGGATTCAGAAGGACATTGTAAACGCTTGAAAACACTTATGCCAAGCATATTGAACCTTCTCAATTAATGCTCACTTGGAACTATATACAGTATGAATAACCTATACGCCAGTAAACTTTGCGTAAAATAATCATAGCCGGAAAGGAAATTCATCCTGGAGAATTCAGGGCGATTGACATCAATATCGCCAGGCTTCCGTCGCATACCAACATCAATACCCCTATTTACGTTGCGCGAGGCCTGGAAGAAGGACCTGTCTTGGCGCTCACGGCAGGGATGCATGGAGATGAGATTAATGGCATGGAAATCATCCGGCGAATGATCGACGGCGGGCATCACCGGCCAAAACGCGGTGTTACGGTTTGCATGCCAATTGTCAATGTTTATGGTTTCTTAAATTATTCCAGGGAAGTACCGGATGGAAAGGATATTAACCGGTCGTTTCCTGGAAATAAGAATGGATCATTGGCGAGCAGGGTTGCGTATAATCTTATGCGTGAAGTCGTTCCCTATATTGATGTAGGGATTGATTTTCATACCGGAGGCGCGATGCGGACAAACTACCCACAGGTTCGCGCTGTCTTGAAAGACAAAGTCAATGCGGAACTCGCAAAAGCTTTCCATGCGCCGTTCACAATTGATGCACCCTTTCGTCCGAAATCGTTGCGGAAAGAAGCGTCAAAAAAAGGAAAGAACGTCATCGTATACGAAGGTGGTGAATCATTGCGGTTTGATCAGCTGGCCATAGAAATAGGTATTGCCGGAACACTCCGGCTTATGAAACATTTGAATATGATAGATTGGGCACCTGCACCGACTGAAGTAAATCGAATAATTTGGGGTACCGCCTGGATCCGGGCTCGCCATGCAGGATTGTTTCAATCCAATGTTAAATGTGGACAACTGGTACACAGCGGTGAATGGGTTGGAACCATTACTGATCCTTTTGGTGAGTTCAAAGAAAAGGTCGTCGCCCCGGGTAAAGGTTATATTATTGGTTTAAATAATATTCCCGTGATCAATGTGGGAGATGCCCTGATGAATATGAGCACGGAAAAATTGGAGGCTTCACATAGTGAGGAATAAATATAAAGAGTGCGATAGGTTTGCCCTGCTAATCAATAAGGAATGGATTCAAATGCGTATCGTCCAGAAACCATAACAGCAGCCCGTGGAGGATTTTCTTGATCATTACGGCTATATCGCTCTGACCATTGGCACCTTCTTAGAAGGGGAGACGGCCATTCTTGTGGCATCATCTTTAATTCACAAGGGATTTTTCGAAGGACCGTATACGGTATTCTTTGGATTTGCGGGGTCATTCATCAGCGATTGGCTGTATTACATGATCGGGCGGTTAAATGGAAAATACTTTGTCGAGAAGAGGCCAAAGCTTAAAGTTAAAGTAGCGCCGGTGCAACGTTTTTTCCAGCATCATAAGCTCCAAATTCTTATCTCATACAGGTTTTTGTATGGCTTCAGGGTTATTATACCACTTATCGTAGGAATGAGTAGTATCAAGCCAATCCAGTATCTCATTTACAGTATAATCAGTGGCTTGATATGGGCAACCACAATAAGCACGGTTGGATATGCCGTGGGACGGTTCCTCAATGTCAAAACTTCTGTTTTCGAAAAGAATATAGTCTTTATTGTAATAGGTTTTGCCATTTTCGGGATGCTAATGGGCTACATCGTTAAGCGCCTGGCATTTAAAAAAATGTCTGCCGAGGACTGATCGGCTGGTTAGCCAGGGTGAGCAGTGGCTCCGCAGCATGTGGATGATATTAAATATCCGCTACTGCAATCTTATCAAATATGTCTTTGGCCAAAGTTTTCCGGTAATCAGCAGCGCTTTTGAGTTTTGGTCGTAGGCAATACCATTCAGCTCTGCCGTGTTGGGATACATTCTCTTGATTTCCGCAACCAGGACGGAAAGGTCTATACGGCCTACTACCTTCCCACTGAGCGGATCAATTTTTACAATCCATGGTGTTTCGTAAACGTTGGCAAAAACATACCCATCAATATATTCCAACTCGTTCAGATTCTTTACCTTCCCGCCCTCATCAGTCACAGCAACGGTTCGGATTACACTGAAGTTTGTTGTATCCATGAAATACAGTTTTTCAGAGCCATCGCTCATAATAAGATTCTCGTTATTGTGTGTGAGACCCCAGCCCTCTGTATTGTACTTGAATTCCTGCAACAGGTTATAAGTGTTTGCGTCGTAGACAAATCCAATTTTGGTTTGCCACGTGAGATAATAAATCTTGTTGTTGAATACAGTTATTCCCTCGCCAAAATATCGGTTGTCAAGAATTACCTTCTTGTTGTGTATGCCTGAACCAGGGTCTACTTCCGCGATCCATGATCTTCCGTTTTGCCCCGTGCTTTCAATAACTTTATTGTTGTAGATAGTGAGGCCTTGCGTGAAAGCTTCTGAATTATGCGGCAGCGTCTTGAGGATCGTGTAAGAAATGGACAGTGAGTCTTTTGGAGCCACTGAATCATCGGTGTTTTTTTCTCCACAGGAAGCAAGGAGAAGCGGTAATACGATTAATATAGCCAAATAATAATATCGTCTCATTTTACGCTTGCTGAATTATGTTTCGAAACAACTAAAATTATTACACATCCCCAAGCAGGGTGTGTATTTGAAAATAAAAGGTTTCTATATTTGATTTCTAAACAACAGTGGTATGAAGCCTGAACTTTCAAATAAAGTAGATTTTAGTTCTGAATTGGAGGAAATCTATAATTTATCTCCTGATTCTATACGATTTTTTCGGGAGAAAGGATATGTTAAGTTGAAGCAGGTGTTGAGCCCTGCTTTGCTGGAGTACTACGGCGAGATAATCACGAATTGGGTTTTCAAACTGAATAAGCTGACCAAACCAATGGAGCAGCGGACTACATACGAAAAGGCTTTCCTGCAAGTCATGAACTTGTGGCTTGAAAGTGAACAGATAAAAGAGTTTGTGTTTAGTAAACGCCTGGCACAGATCGCTACTCAACTCATGCAAGTTGAAGGCGTTCGACTCTACCACGATCAAGCGTTATATAAGGAAGCCAGCGGGGGCATTACGCCATGGCATGCCGACCAGTTTTATTGGCCGTTATCCAGTGCAAATACTGTTACGGTTTGGGTGCCACTTCAGGCTACACCTATGGAGATGGGGCCGCTCGCTTTTGCGGAAGGAAGCCAGCACGTGGAGATCGGCCGCGACAAAGAGATAAGTGATGAAAGTGAGGCAATCCTTGCTAAGGCGCTTAAGCAATTTCCAATTCACGAAACGCCCTTCGACCTGGGTGAGGTTAGTTATCACGCCGGTTGGACTTATCATCGTGCAGGCGCTAACGTTTCAGGTGAAGCGCGGAGAGTAATGACAATCATTTACATGGATAAGGATATCCGTATCGTTGAACCTACCAACGAATATCGAACAGCCGATTGGAATACCTGGCTTGATTCCAAACCCATCGGATCTGTCGCTGACGGAAGATTGAATCCTGTGCTATACCAGAAAAACTAACTGCAAGGATGAACATATCGGGAGCCATACAGGCAAAGATGACCTATGACGCCATTGTGATAGGCTCGGGAATCAGCGGGGGCTGGGCAGCGAAAGAGTTGTGTGACAAAGGTCTGAAAACACTGGTGTTAGAGCGTGGGCGGGAAGTGAAACATTTGGATGACTATCCAACAGCGACTAAGAATCCCTGGGACTTTCCCTATCGTGGACGACTGCCGCAGACGATTACTGAGGATAATCCAATTGCTGACCGATGCTATGCTTTCGGAGATGCCACCAAGCATTTTTTTGTGAAGGACGCTGAGCACCCCTATGTGCAGGAAAAGCCTTTTGACTGGATTCGCGGCTACCAAACCGGCGGAAAGTCTTTGCTCTGGGCGCGGCAGGTACAGCGCTGGAGTCGTTTTGAATTTGAGGCTCCTGGCCGCGATGGCTTTGCCGTAGATTGGCCAATTCGATACAATGACCTCGCACCCTGGTATAGCTATGTGGAAAAATTTGCGGGGATCAGCGGCAACCGTGATGGCCTCGAAACGCTGCCCGACAGTGAGGTTATGAAACCGTGGGAGATGAATTGTGTTGAGAAACATATCCAGGAAAAGATCAAATCAAGCTACAAAGATCGGGATGTAGTCATAGGCCGTTGTGCGCATCTTACGGAACCACAGGAAATCCATAAACAACAAGGCAGGGGACAATGCCAGGCCCGAACTTTATGTGAGCGCGGTTGTCCCTTTGGCGGATACTTCAGTTCCAATTCATCCACTTTACCCTGGGCTATGCGAACAGGCAATATGACGCTGCGTCCGCACGCGGTTGTACATTCAGTTATCTATGATGAACAAAAAGGAAAAGCGGTAGGGGTACGCGTCGTTGACAGCAACACGAAGGAGATGATGGAATATTTTGCACGAATCATCTTCGTCAATGCAGCTTGCCTGAATTCAAACCTGATTCTTTTGAACTCCACATCCGGTCGCTTTCCAAATGGTTTGGGTAACGACAATGGTTTGCTGGGCAAATATGTGGCATTTCATAATTATCGCGGTACAGTAGCTGCTACATTTGAAGGCTTTTCGGACCAGTATTATTATGGCCGAAGGCCCACCGCAGTAATGATGCCTTCTTTCCGTAACGTCCGCAAACAGGAAGAGGATTTCATGCGGGGATACATGACTTTCTATACGGGTAGCCGCCCACATGGCAATAGCGAATCCTTAGGCGCCGACTTGAAAAATTCGGTAGCAAAGCCCGGAGTCTGGCACGTAAGCATGATGATGCAGGGCGAAACTATTCCGGTTGAAAGCAACCACGTGCGGCTAAGTCCTGATCAAAAGGATGCATGGGGCATTCCACAATTAATCACCGCTGTCGATTATACGGATAACGATGAAAAGGTCATGGCCGATTTCCTCACGCAAGCTCAGGAAATGCTTGACAAAGCAGGTTGTAAGAATATAATACCCAACGACAGCAAACAGGCACCGGGTTTGGATATTCACGAGATGGGCGGCGTGCGCATGGGCAAAGATCCAAAGACCTCGCTCCTTAACAAGTGGAACCAATTGCATACCTGTAAAAATGTTTTTGTTACTGATGGAGCTTGCATGACATCCACAGGAAATCAAAATCCATCTCTCACCTTTATGGCGCTTACGGCCCGAGCAGCAAATTATGCGGCAGAGGAATTCAGGAAAGGCAATCTTTGAATTTTCAGTAAGGTCACATATCCTGATAACAGGAAGCACACAGCGAGCATTAGATGCAAAGAACGATTTGTTAAGGGAATGAATAGGACACAAGCAAGCGCAGCGTTTCCTGTTCAGGAGACGCTGCGATAATGGAATAGCGTTGCGTGAATTCTTGCGACAGTATTTATTATGCTAAAGATCCGAATACCCGGTAGGGCGCAAGAAGGTTTGCACGTTTTTCGAGACATTATTCTGGTATTCCGGCATCACCTTAAGCTTTTCCCATTGAGGATCACTGCTAAATGCTTTCCAATGCGCATCCCGTGAGGCTTGATTTTCGAAGGTAGTCATGTACATGAGGTTCGGCATCCTGCTGCCGGCAATAACTTCCGCGTAGAATACTGCATTAAATCCAAGGCGCTTGAACAAGCCCACCTCATCGCCATCATTAAACATCTTGACCTTGTTCTTAAAGATTTTTTCAGTGTGGCCTTCATAACTTCTCAGCTCATAAACCCGCTCGTTAACTGGATTTGTAAGTTTCGGGACTTCCAGTTGAGGATGACCAGTGAAGGCCTGGAGCAGGATGGTCTGCATGCGTGTATAGGGGGGATTGTCATAGGGTGCATCCAGGTACGCCGTTCCTGTTGATGCAAATACTTTGTCTTTTTGCAACAGGTCAGGAAGCTTTGAATACTGATCAAGCGATGCGTAGGGTATCAAGACATAAATTCGCTTACCAAAGGTGGTATCCGTTTCAACCGGTTTGAACACGCCTACCTTGGCAATACCTGCCCGGTGCAAGGCCGGCAGAAACGCATCCTTGAGGAATTTATCTATTACTTCTTCCTGTGCTTTTTCCTTGAAGGAGTATATTCTTATTTCATAATATTCGCGCTTAGGCGCAGCGGAAAGCGCCGCGAACGACATTCCGCAAAAAAGTAAGAGAAACAAAGCTTTAGTTGTATTCATGGTGTTTATTTAATTTGATCTAATGGCGCTTAAGGTAAGAGAAATATCGTGATATAAACAACGTAGTTTTTCTAAATGGACGACTACCTCATTCAGCGGTGATGGTTTGTAATCAGTAGCACTATATCCGCATCATCCTGGAGGTTATGCATTTGCCCCAGTATCCACAGGTACCGCCTGGCCACGTAGCTGGAAGGTGGATTAACAATGTATTTCTTAGGATTAGGCAGACATGCAGCAATTTTGGCTGATTCGGTTCGTGTTAACTTTTTTGCAGATTTCTTAAAATAATGTTGAGCTGCTGCTTCAATTCCAAATACCCCTTTTCCCATTTCCGCGACATTCAGGTATACCTCCAGGATTCGCTTTTTTCCCCAGATGGTTTCTATCATAAACGTGAAATAGACTTCTATTCCTTTGCGCAGCCAGCTACGGCCTTGCCACAAGAAAACGTTTTTGGCTGTCTGTTGACTTATGGTGGAAGCCCCCCGCAGCTTTGTGGATTTTTTCTTGCTGTTGTTTTCAAGCGCCTTCTTTATGCTCTTGACATCAAACCCGTTGTGTTCTGCAAACAACTGATCTTCCCCGGCAATTACGGCTAATGCGGCATGTGGTGAAATAACGTTAAAATTGACATAATCTCTTTTTAACCCATATCCGCTGATCAGGCTTTCCAATTGCGTTACGGTTATCGGGGGATCGATCCATTTTAGCAGGATGACGTAGATAAGTTGGGCTGCTAACAAAAAAAGAAAAATCTTTTTCAGCTTTTGCCCCACCCGATAGACCAATCCCTTACCGCCCATATGCATCTCTGTTTTACGAGATCGCGAATTTACAAAAATGACCGTTGTGAAGGAATTGCAGGCATGACCATTATTCCTTGTCGCTGGATCAATTGGCTGCCCCCACAACGTTGCATTGACTCAGGGTCCTTGCAGACAGTCCGGTACAGGTTTTTTTCTTCCTGAATGAAGGAAATAGAATTGTTTAACCCACACTTATTAAGAATTACCATTATATTTAAAATAATGTTGAGAAGTCTGATCATCCCTCCATTTGTGTCAATCATCTATGCCCAACGATTCATATGTTATAGGAGTAGACTACGGTACTGACTCGGTTCGCTCCATTATCGTTGATACCGCCAATGGCCGGGAGCTTGCCTCCTCGGTATTTTTTTATCCGCGTTGGCGCGATGGATTGTATTGTAACCCCTCGGGGAATCAGTTTCGTCAGCATCCATTGGATTACGTGGAAGGGCTTGAATTCACCATTAAGGATTGTCTTGCGAAAGCCGGACATTCCGCTGCATCATCCGTAAGGGCAATCGCTGTCGATACGACCGGATCTTCACCCGTTGCGGTTGATCAGTCGGGTACACCGTTGGCACTCAGGCCAGGGTTTTCAGAAAATCCAAACGCGATGTTTGTTTTGTGGAAGGATCACACGGCCACAAAAGAGGCAGCAGAAATAAATGTGCATGCAACAAAGTTTGAAACCAACTATTTGCAGTTTGTCGGGGGTATATATTCTTCTGAGTGGTTCTGGGCAAAATTGCTGCACGTACTCCGCGAAGATGAAGCGGTGAGAAGGGAATGCCATTCCTGGGTAGAACATTGTGATTGGATTCCTTTCTTGTTGACTGGTGGGAATGATGTCAGTGAAATGAAGCGAGGTGTTTGCTCTGCGGGTCATAAGGCGTTGTGGGCAGCCGAATTTGGCGGACTTCCGCCAGATGCTTTTTTTGCTACGCTTGACCCCCTGTTAAGCGGATTCACGGGCCGATTATTTCGCGAAACTTTTACGTCCGATAAACCTGCTGGAAAATTGGGAAGAGAATGGTCCTTGCGCCTTGGTCTTTCTGAAGAGGTTGTGATTGCCGTTGGAGCTTTTGATGCGCACGTGGGAGCAGTTGGCGGACAAATTGAACCCTATCATCTCAGCAAGGTCATGGGTACATCAACTTGCGATATGCTTGTCGTACCAAAGTCTGAATTGAGTGACAAGTTGGTGTACGGTATTTGTGGCCAGGTAGATGGTTCTGTTATTCCGGGAATGATTGGCCTGGAAGCAGGCCAGTCAGCCTTTGGGGATACCTATGCATGGTTTAGGAATCTGTTAGCCTGGCCGTTACAAAATGTACTTGCACAATCTAAAGTAATTTCAGCGGCAGTAGCTGAAAAATTGGAGGTTGAATTATTGGACAGGATTATCCCGGAGTTAGCCAGGCATGCCGAAGCAATACCATTGGCGGACAACAATGTACTTGCCTTGGATTGGCTGAATGGAAGGAGGACACCCGATGCGAATCAAATATTACAGGGCGCTATTACCGGGTTGAGTCTCGGCAGTGAGGCACCCCACCTGTTCAAAGCATGGGTAGAAGCTACCTGTTTCGGTGCCAAGGCAATTGTTGATCGGTTTAACGATGAAGGTGTTCCCGTCAAGGGCCTCATAGGACTGGGCGGGGTAGCGCGCAAATCTCCTTACATCATGCAGGTCATGGCGGATGTAATGAACATGCCTATCCGCATTCATAAATCAGAGCAAACATGTGCCCTGGGCGCTGCTATGTTTGCCGCAACCGCCGCAGGGCTGTACAGCAAGGTTGAAGATGCCATGGAAGCCATGGGGCAGGGATTTGATATGGAATACAAACCTGATCCCCTGGCCTCAGCTATATACAGTAAGCGCTATGAAAAATATAAGACATTGGGGGCTTTCATAGAAACTACTGCACCATAGATATATCTGTTACAAAACATCCAATGGGTAAATACGACGACATTAAACAATCGGCTTATCTGGCCAACATGCAGCTGCCAAAGCTCGGCCTCGTAATCTTCACATTTGGCAACGTAAGTGCTGTTGATCGCTCGTTGGGCGTATTCGCCATTAAACCCAGCGGCGTTCCATACGATGACCTTAAGCCGAGTGGAATGCCGGTTGTGGATTTTGATGGGAAGACTGTAGAAGGCAAACTTCGCCCATCATCGGATATGTTAACCCATGCAGTGCTCTACAAGCATTGGGAAAATATTGGTGGCATTGTTCATACGCACTCCACGTATGCGACAGCCTGGGCACAGGCCCAGCGTGATATACCTATTTTTGGAACAACCCATGCAGATCACAACACCGTTGACATCCCATGTGCACCACCGATGAACGATGATATGATTCGCGGTAACTATGAATTCGAAACCGGGTTTCAGATCATGAACTGTCTGAAGGACCGAAAATTAAGTTACGAAGAAGTGGAGATGATGCTGATTGGAAATCATGCACCCTTCACCTGGGGAAAAACACCACAGAAAGCCGTTTACAATAGCGCGGTTCTGGAAGCCATTGCGGAAATGGCGCTTCTAACCGAACAGATTAACCCGAAGGCACCACGCCTGAAAGATGCACTGATCCAAAAACATTTTGAGCGTAAACACGGGCCTGATGCCTACTATGGACAATAAAAAAATCCAATTAAGATGATAATGAGAAAATTTTTCCTGTTGCTTTCATGCAGTGTGGTAGTGTTGTCTGGATGGTCTCAGCAAAAAGATTATCCTATTCAGGTTGTTCCCTTCACACAGGTGAAGTTAACAGACAGTTTTTGGCTACCCCGGATCAAAATCAATCATACCGTAACGATCCCGGCTTCTTTCGAGCGATGTGAAAGTACGGGGCGCGTCAGGAATTTTGAAATGGCGGCTGCACAGAGCGGCAAGTTTTGCACGGTCTATCCGTTCGATGATACAGACATCTACAAAACAATTGAAGGTGCTTCGTTTTCCTTGAGTCTTTATCCCGACAAGGCGCTGGAAGACTATATTGATACGCTTATACTGAAAATCCGCAGCGCGCAAGAGCCTGATGGATATCTATACACAGCGCGGACGATCAATCCGGGCGAACCACACCTCTGGGCTGGCAAAGAACGTTGGGAAAAAGAAAGAGAGCAAAGCCATGAGTTGTACAATGCCGGCCATTTGTATGAAGCGGCAACAGCGCACTATCAGGCTACTGGAAAGAAAAACTTACTGGATATCGCCCTCAAGAACGCTGACCTTGTTTGTTCTGTTTTTGGCCCTGATAAAAAACACGTCGCCCCGGGACACGAAGTTATCGAGATGGGGCTCGTAAAACTCTATCGGATCACAGGCAAAAAGGAGTATCTGGAAACCGCGAAATATTTTATCGAGGAGCGGGGGCATTATGATGGATATGACTCAAAAAGTGATGATCCATGGAAAAACGGGGCCTACTGGCAGGATCATATACCCGTTGTGGAACAAAATGAAGCTGTAGGACACGCCGTGAGGGCAGGTTATTTATATGCTGCCATGACCGATGTTGCTGCGCTGACCAACGATAAGGAGTTTATTCATGCAGTAGATACAATATGGGAAAATGTAGTTGGAAAAAAATTGTATGTACAAGGTGGAATCGGTGCGGTAGGAAATGGTGAACGATTCGGTGCGAACTATGAGCTGCCAAATGCAACTGCTTATAATGAAACCTGTGCATCCATTGCCAATGTTTACTGGAATCACCGCATGTTTCTGTTGCACGGTGAATCAAAGTACATCGATATATTGGAAAAAACTCTTTACAACGGATTGATATCTGGCGTAGGAATGGATGGAAACTCCTTCTTCTATACCAATGCCATGGAGATCAAGAATATATTCGAGCACAAGGATATGGAAGCTGCCAGGTCTGGATGGTTTACCTGCTCTTGCTGCCCAACAAACGTGACACGATTAATACCTGCTATCCCCGGCTATGTTTACGCACAGAAAAATAGCGATGTGTATGCAAATCTCTTTATAGCCGGAAGTACGACAATCGCGATAAACAAGAAATCAATTCAGATTGAACAGGAGAATAACTATCCCTGGGATGGGAATCTGATCTTTCGCATTTCGCCCAGATCACCCCTGGCGTTTACGATGCGCATCCGGATACCCGGGTGGGCACGGGGTCAGGCCATACCATCCGATCTCTATGCGTTTCAGCAACAAACTGATAAAAAAGCACAAATAAAAATCAACGGTGAGGCGATCAACTATTCCCTTGAAGATGGCTATGCTATACTGAAACGGACGTGGAGAAAAGGAGACGTGGTAGAAGTCAATTTGCCCATGGATGTCAGACGTGTGGTTGCCAACAATAAATTGAAAGATGACCTGGGCAAAGTGGCATTGCAGCGCGGGCCGATTATTTACTGTGCAGAATGGCCCGATAACAATGGTGAGGTGAGCAACATTATCGTGCCCGCCGAAGCGACTTTTGAAGCTGAGTTTAAGCCTTCAATGCTGAAAGGCATTACGATCTTAAAAAGCGAAGTACCTGCTGTGCGGATACTCAACGAAAGAAATGTAACAACACAGTATCAGCCTTTCGTAGCGATCCCATATTATGCATGGGCGCACAGGGGCAAGGGTGAGATGATGATTTGGTTTCCTACCAGTGTGAAGCATGTAGAGATCATTCCGGCCCATTGATTCTCAAAGCGTAATAAGAAATAAATAGTAGAGACAAATGATAAGTCTTAAAAACCTGGAAGTTTGGTTTATAACCGGAAGTCAGTCATTGTATGGCGATGAAACGCTTCAACAGGTTGCGCTGAATGCGCAGCAAATTGCCAAAGCGCTGGATGCTTCAGCAGGCACATTGGTTAAGATCGTATTTAAACCTGTTCTTAAGTCGCCAGAGGAGATTCACGCACTGTGCCAGGAAGCGAATTCCACGAAAACGTGTATCGGACTAATCGCATGGATGCACACTTTTTCTCCGGCGAAAATGTGGATTGGGGGTTTGAAGATCTTGCAAAAGCCTTTGCTTCATTTACACACGCAATTCAATCGCGATATTCCCTGGAAGGATATTGACATGGATTTCATGAACCTGAATCAAAGTGCACATGGCGACCGCGAATTCGGCTTCATGATGACGAGGATGCGGTTGAACAGGAAAGTTGTGGTAGGGCACTGGCAGGATGCCAGGGTTCATCACGGTTTGAGTAACTGGATGCGCGCCGCAGCGGGTTGGCACGATTGGCAAGGCGCTAGGTTTTGCCGCTTTGGGGATAACATGCGTCAGGTGGCTGTTACGGATGGCGATAAAGTGGAAGCAGAAATCAAATTTGGATACGCCGTGAATGGGTATGGCATCGGGGACTTGGTTGCCGTCATAAAGGAAATCACGGATGACGAGGTTACGAAACTCGCTGCAGCATATGAAGAACGGTATGCTGTTGCAGCTTCGTTGCGCAAAGGTAGTGATCGTCACGGTTCGTTGCGCGATGCGGCGAGGATTGAACTGGGTTTACGCGCCTTTCTTCAGGAAGGAAATTTTAAGGGATTCACGGACACCTTTGAAGATTTACACGGGATGACGCAGCTACCCGGTTTGCCCGTTCAACGGCTGATGGCCGATGGCTACGGGTTTGGCGCCGAGGGTGATTGGAAGACTGCAGCGTTGGTGCGTGCCATGAAAGTCATGGGCGCCGGATTGAAAGGCGGAAATTCCTTCATGGAAGATTATACATATAATTTTGATTCAGCCGATCCGTTGGTATTGGGCTCCCATATGCTGGAGATTTGTGAGTCGATTGCCGATGGAAAGCCGTCGTGTGAAATTCATCCGCTGGGTATTGGCGGCAAGGAAGACCCCGTAAGACTTGTATTTAACTGTGCATCCGGACCGGCGCTTAATGCATCCATCATCGACATGGGCAACAGGTTTAGATTATTGGTTAATGAGGTTGAGGCGGTTGCTCCGCGGCATGATCTTCCCAAGCTTCCCGTGGCACGTGTACTTTGGAAACCATATCCGGATATGCACACCGGTTGTGCTGCCTGGATTTATGCAGGTGGGGCGCACCATACCTGTTATAGTCAAAATCTCTCCCCGGAACATCTTGAAGATTTTGCGGAGATGGCCGGTATCGAATATCTGCGGATTGGCAAGGAAACGGATCTGTCCCAATTCAAAAATATGCTCCGTTGGAATGATAATTATTACCGGTAAACGCTAAGTTAGTACTGCAAACCAAACACCTAAACCTATCATGAAAGGATTTGAAACACTGGACTGGGTTGTCATTTTAGGCTACTTCCTGGTTATCGCCGCGATTGCAGCTTGGGTTATGACCCGGAAGCAAACCAGCACGGAGGACTACTTTTTAGCAGGGCGTAACATTGGATGGTTCATTGTGGGCGCCTCGATCTTTGCTTCCAATATCGGCTCGGAACATATTGTTGGACTGGCCGGTGCCGGTGCCGGTGGCAAAATACCGATGCTTATATATGAATTGCATGCGTGGTTGGTCATAACACTGGGATGGGTTTTTCTGCCATTCTATATTCGAAGTGGTGTTTTTACCATGCCCGAATTTTTGGAAAGGCGATTCAGCCCTGGTACACGCTGGTTTCTCAGCGTCTTTTCACTGATCGCCTACGTATTGACGAAAGTTTCGGTAACCGTGTATGCCGGTGGAATTGTAATTGCGTCCATTCTGCATATTGATTTTTGGTTTGGCGCTTTGGCAACGGTGATACTCACGGGTATCTATACCATTCTTGGGGGTATGCGTGCCGTTGTATATACGGAAGCATTACAAACGATCGTGTTGGTTATAGGTGCCGCCACCCTTACCTTCATAGGGCTGGACGCCGTTGATGGTTGGGGTGGGCTAAGGGAGTCACTTGAACCCGGATATCTGAACATGTGGCGGCCACCATCCGATCCCGATTTCCCCTGGCCCAGCCTGGTAATCACGAGCACCATCGTGGGGTTGTGGTATTGGTGTACGGACCAGTATATTGTGCAACGGGTGCTTGCCGCAAAGAACATTAAAGAAGGTAGAAGGGGTACTATTTTTGGTGGCTTGCTGAAGTTATTGCCAGTCTTCCTTTTCCTGATTCCCGGTGTTATTGCTCTTGCATTAAAGAACAGGGGTGAACTTCAGTGGGAAACCCCGGACGGAGCCTTCGCTGCCCTGCTGATGGATAAAATGCCAGTTGGTTTTCGAGGCCTGGTCGTGGCGGGACTCATGGCCGCATTGATGAGTTCGCTGGCCTCTGTGTTTAATTCCTGCTCAACACTTTTTACTGTTGATATCTACAAGAAGCTGTATCCCCAAACCCCGGAAAAGAAATTACTGAATGTTGGCCGAATTGCGACCGGCGTTGTTGTCATCCTGGGGATTCTATGGATACCCATTATGCAAAATATATCAGGTGTGTTGTATGAATACCTTCAATCTGTTCAGGCTTATATTGCACCACCAATAGCGTCCGTTTTTCTACTGGGAATTTTTTATAAGCGAATCAACAGCCAGGGTGCCATGACAACATTGATTGTGGGATTGACTGTAGCCTTCCTCAGAATTGGTTTGGAGCTTGCCGTGGGATCGTTAAACCCTGATGGATTCCTGCATGCGATCGCAGCGATGAATTTTCTGTCATTTGCGGCCTGGTTTTTCCTGTTCTCTGTAATTTTGTGCCTCACCGTAAGCATGCTTACCCCGGCGCCCGATTATGAGCACATCAAGGGACTTACATATGGCTCATTAACGGAGGAACAAAAAAGTGCCAACCGCGCCAGTTACAACATATGGGATATTGCATTTTCACTAGCGGTAATTGCTATTGTTGCCTATGTGATGGTCAGCTTTACCGGATAATTCTACCGTAAAAAACATACCTTCTATACAGCATGAGAAGCAATGGATATAATTGAGTATAGGAACCATGACCGAATATTGCTCGCGGTAGATTGTATCATCTTCGGCTTTGATGGCAGGAAGTTGCAGGCGCTTTGCATTAAACGTGGAATTGATCCTGAGAAAGGAAGATGGTCGTTGATGGGTGGTTTTGTAGATTGTAATGAAGACGTTGATACCGCCGCCTCCCGTGTGCTGAAGCAGCGTACAGGTCTTGCAGATATTTACATGGAGCAGTTGTATTGTTTTGGTGATGTGAGGCGAGATAGTGCCGGAAGGGTCGTTTCTATTGCCTATTTTTCGTTAATTAACATTGAAGCGTATAGTGAGCAATTACAGGATAATCATGAAGCGCGCTGGTTTGATCTCGAAAAGATGCCGAGTTTGATTTTTGATCATGAGCAAATGGTAGTGATAGCGAAAAAACGCCTCCGGGAAAAGGTCGCCACGCATCCCATAGGTTTTGCGTTGCTGCCAGAAAAATTTACGCTACCGCAATTACAAAATCTGTACGAAGCCATTTATGAAAGTCCGCTTGATAAGCGAAATTTTGCCCGCAAAATTTTATCGTTGGGCATTCTGAATAAATTAACCGAGAAGGAAAAGCAATCTTCGCGCAAAGGCGCATTTTATTACATTTTCGACAAGGATAAATACAGTGCATTAGAACAAGAAGGGTTGAAATTTACTTAGTGTCTGATCGCGTATTAAATGCTCGTGATCCAAAGACGTATGAATACACAAACGAGGAAGTGTATTTTAAAAGTAGTCGAATGGGATATGCGCGGAAGACGCGCAGTCGCCAGTCGCAGCCGCGCACGAGAGCTGAAGAAGCTAAATTCGCGGAGCGAACTGGAATAGATAACACCTTGGCGGCGTGGAAAAGCAGTTACTGAATGGCTGCAGTAATCCAATATTGGGTGCACCTTAATTAAATACAAGATGAAACGATATTGTTTTGCACTCGACCTGAATGATGATCCTGACTTGATCGCTGAATATATCGACTGGCACACAAAGGTTTGGCCGGAAATCAAAAGGAGTATTGCAGCATCAGGAATAACAAACATGGAAATCTATCGGGTAAGCAATCGTATGTTTATGATGATGGACACCACTGACGCATTCAGCCTGGAGCACAAGGCACAGCTCGATGCAGCCAACCCAAGGGTGCAGGAATGGGAGAAGCTTATGTGGAAATATCAAAAGCCGTTACCATTTGCTAAGCCCGGAGAAAAATGGATGCTGATGGAAAAGATTTTTCAATTATAAGCAAACAATTATGCAAGGGATTGACGCGCATCAGCATTTTTGGAAATTTGATCCTGTCAGAGACAGTTGGATTAACGACACGATGGCGGTTATCCAGCGTGATTTTCTCCCTGAAGACTTAAAGCCATTGTTGCTGGAAAATGGATTGGATGGTTGTGTGGTGGTGCAGGCAGATCAATCCGAGGCTGAAAATACTTTTCAGCTGAAGAATGCAAATAAATATGATTTTGTGAAAGGGGTTGTCGGGTGGGTTGACTTTCGGGCCGATAATATCAACGAACGCCTCAGCCACTTCAGCCAGTTTAAGAAGCTCAAAGGATTCCGGCATATTTTACAGGGTGAAAAACAACGGGACTACATGCTGAGAGCGGACTTCAAGCACGGTATTGCCGCACTGCATGGCTTTGGATATACGTATGACATCCTTATTTTTCCTGATCAGCTGGCCTATACCAAATCATTTGTGGAAGCATTTCCCTATCAGCCTTTCGTGATTGATCATATTGCAAAACCTTATATTAAGGACAAGAAGATTGACGCGTGGAAAAAGGATATGCAGACGCTGGCCAAATACGATCATGTCTACTGCAAAGTTTCCGGCATGGTGACAGAAGCCGACTGGAAGCACTGGAAGAAAGATGATTTCTATCCATATCTGGATGTGGTCCTGGAAGCTTTTGGCTCAAAAAGATTGATGTTCGGCAGCGACTGGCCGGTATGTCTGGTTGCCGCATCGTATGCGCAGATGACAAGCATTGTGCGGGAATATTTTTCATCCCTAAGCCCGGATGAGCAATCTGATTTTTGGGGCGGTAATGCCATTCGATTTTATAACCTCTAAACAGGTACTATGGATCTACTATTAAAAGATAAAGTAATTATCGTCACCGGCGGTGCGAAAGGTATCGGCGAAGGCATCGTGAAGGTATTGGCAGGTGAAGGTGCCATTCCGGTGATTGTCGGAAGGAGTGAGGCGGACAACAAAAAGGTTGTTGCCGAAGTTGAAGCTTCCGGTGGACAGGCCTACCAGGTTGTTGCTGAACTAACGATTCCTGAGCATTCAGAAAAAGCAGTCAATGATGTGTTGAGCAAATTTGGTCATATTCATGGCCTGGTGAATAATGCCGGGGTGAATGATGGTGTGGGACTGGAGCATGGTAGCTACGAATCATTCATATCGTCACTGCATAAGAATGTGATACACTACTACCTGATGGCGCATTATGCCTTACCTGCATTAAAGGAGACGAAAGGATCTATTGTGAACATCGGATCGAAAACCGCGGAAACTGGCCAGGGTGGAACATCCGCCTATGCCGCTGCTAACGGCGGGCGCAATGCGCTGACCCGGGAGTGGGCGGTGGAGCTGCTCAAGTACAGCATCCGCGTCAACGCCATTATTGTAGCGGAGTGCTGGACACCCTTGTATGCAAAATGGATTCAGACCTTGCAGAATCCGGAGCAAAAACTGGTTGAAATCGAATCTAAAATTCCGCTGGGAAACCGCATGACAACGGCTGAGGAAATTGCCAACACAACAGCCTTCCTTTTATCAGAAAGATCAAGCCATACTACCGGACAACTTATTCATGTTGATGGTGGCTACGTGCATTTAGATCGGGGGCTGGTCAATGCGTAGTGACCCGTTCGTCCACCTTCTGGCGCTCCAACACGTGTGTGAAAACGGACAGCAGCCGGGAGAATGATTTACTGCTGTTTCGTGAAAATCATATAGGCCCATGGTGACATTTTTATTTCACCCAGTGATTGACTTTGGCCGGTGAAAGCTTCGATATATTGGCCAGAAAGTTCTTTTTGGCTCAATCTTACAGTTTGATTCTCTCCAGACATATTGATGATACCAATTACTGTATTTTGATCCTTCGTTCTTCGGAACGAGAACACATCTTTGTTTCCATCTTCCAGTTTCTCCGGCATCCCGCCATATCCGCCATTCCACAACGCAGGATTATCCACTTTCAGCTGATTAAGCTTCTGATAGAATGGAAAATACTTGTCGGGGTCTTCCCAGGAAATGGTATCCTTTTCAAAGAATTTCAGGCGCTTATTCAGACCCACTTCCTGCCCGCTGTATATTACAGGTGCCCCATACGCAGTAAAGGAGAATACAGCAAAGGCTTTTCCACCGTCACCATATCTTTCCCGTATGGTTCCTTCCCAGGCATTCCTGTCGTGGTTGGTGATCATGTTGAGCCGGAAAGGGTGCATACCGAAGCGGGCAATATCTTTTTGAATGTGTTCGTGCAAGTCTTCTGCAGAGGCATTGCCTTTCGCAACCGCCTCGGTAAGACCCAGCAGCCCCCACTCGTAGGTAGCATCAAAGACAAGGTGCATTCTGGGTTCATCCCATTCTGCCAGCCAGAATAAATCTTTCAATGGATTTAAAGCTGAAGAGACTTCTTCCCAAAAGTACATGGGTATCTCATGACCGGCATGGTCCGTGCGAAACCCGTCAATGTCGGTTTCCGTCACCCAAAAGCGCATGGCATCAATCATAGCCGCCCGTGTTGCGGGATTAAAATGGTTCAACAACGCTATATCATCCCAGTCAGCTTCGTACACAAGTTCCCCCATTCCTTTTTTCTTGTAATAATCTGCATCAACGCCTAATTCCTTTCCAACTATTTTGGCCTCACTTGCTGTCATGTAGTATTCCGGATGTTCGGTGATCCAGGTATGATCCCATGCTGTGTGGTTGGGCACCCAATCGAGAATCACCAGCAGTCCGGTTTCATGGGCTTTGCTTACCAGTGCCTTAAAATCGTCCAGTGTACCAAATTCAGGATTTACAGATTTGTAATCGCGAATGGAATAGTAGCTTCCCAGGCTACCCTTCCTGTTCTTTTTCCCGATAGGTTGAATGGGCATGATCCATAAGATATCGGCACCAAGTTCCCTAAGGCGGGGCAGATGTTCCTGAAAGGATTTGAAGGTACCTTCCGGTGTATGCTGCCGGATGTTTACTTCATATATGGTCATATCTTTTGCGCGCTGAGGAAAATCCGCGGTATGCTGCGAAGTATCAGCATTTTCTACAGATATACCGTTTTCGGATTTTGTACAAGCCGTTACAACAAATAATGCGAAAATTAGGGAGACAAGATTTTTCATATCACTGAACATTTTCATTAAATCGAATATAAATAATTTCGGCACATCACCGGCTCAAAAGAGGCAAGCGGATCGAGGCCCTTCGTATCTAATAATCCAAATTCAGCGACCCCTTTAAGCAAGTACCAGGATGTCTTTGTATTCAATTATTCCACAGATTTGGATGCAGCATCACAAACCAAGCCCGCCGCAGCACGAAATACGGAAAAACTAAATTGGAAATTCAACCGAAAAATACAACTTTCTATTTGTGTTTCAATTGATAGATTTGCACCATCTGCACAGAATAGTGCCCAACAGTGCTGTTTATATCACCCGTAATTTGCAGACCATGAATTCTCTAAACAGATCGTACTTAGTATCGATTGCCCTACTGGTTGTACTATCTTCCATGGTAGAAGCACAACAGACTAATCCTGTAACGCCAAAGAGCTCACCGGAAGCCAAAGCATTGCTGGGATATCTTCAAGGCCTGTCGGGTAAGTATATTTTGCCGGGGCAGCACAATTTTCCTGTTTCCGGAGACAGGAACTCCAGATTTGCGGCAGATTTCATTGGGAAAACACCTGTGGTGTGGAGCCAGGATTTTGGCTTTTCCGGTGAAGGGGATAAAGATTCTTATCTGTCCAGGCCTGCCATCGTTGAAGAAGCAATTCGCCAGCATCAGCATGGGGCCATCATAACCCTGTGCTGGCATGCAGTACCGCCTACAGCAGACGAGCCCGTTACGTTTATGCCGCTTCCGGGATACGACTCATCAAAACTGGCTAGCGTTCAAGGTCGGCTGTTGGATAATCAATTCAAAGACGTACTTACTCCGGGTACCAAACTGTACAAGCAGTGGGCTAAGCAGGTTGATGAGATTGCCTCCTACTTAAAGAAACTCGAAGATGCCCACGTTCCGGTGCTGTGGAGGCCCTATCATGAAATGAATGGCGATTGGTTTTGGTGGGGAGGTCGCTATGAAGGGAAGTATACGACTGCAGCATTATACCAGCAGATTTTTGACAGGCTCGTCAATCACCACAAGGTGACCAACCTGATCTGGGTTTGGAGCGTCGACCGCCCGAGCAAACCAGGGAGGGAATTTGACAAATATTATCCTGGTACTAAATATGTTGACTTGCTTTCGCTGGATGTGTATGGCAATGATTTTAGTCAATCGTATTACGATGGATTAATGGCCTTGTCAGAAGGTAAGCCGATTGTACTTGGGGAAGTAGGCAATCCACCATCGCTGGAAATAATTGAAAAACAACCGAACTGGGTTTACTGGGTAGTCTGGGCCGGCATGACAAGAAATACAACACATGCTGATTATGAAAAACTCGCCAGCAATTCCCGCGTCGTATTTCAGGAAGATCCGGCCTATAGCAATGGAACGAAAGCATATCGAACAGTCTGTGGCCTGGCACCTTTATCCGGGGAACGCAAAGCTGATTTTACGGGAGAATGGTTGATCAATGAATACGAAAGCAAGATCGAGAATTCGGGTCCATCCAGTACGCCCTATAAGTTAAATATTGCGCAACGTGAAAATGAAATGGTTGTGCAGTCAACATCGATTGTTGAATGGGCGGATGATGAGGTTGCCACGCAAACACTTACGCTGGATGGCAAGGATATCAAATCCACCGCATTCAACAACTCACCACGAATTCAAAATGCAAACTGGTCAGCGCAACGTGATACCTTAACCATTGATTCAAAAGTCACTTTCAATTTTGGCGGCAGGTCATTTGAGGTAACCTCAGAGGATATTTGGCGATTGCAACGCTGGGGAAAGAAGTTGGTTATTCATCAAACCGTTAGCTCGGTGAGAGGAACCAGAACCTCAACAATCATATATGACAAACAATAATGCTCAAAGGCTACCCAATGGTCAGCCTGTATTTCGGCTTATTGAATTTTCACCACTCTTTTCAAGGTAGTTTTGTTTCCAGTCCGGATAACAAGGATGTATAGCCCTGCATTCGTGCTTGCGAAAGGAATCAGATTACCCGATGCCACGGCAGTGAATTCATTGATTAATTTTCCATGACTGTCAAATATCTTAACATTGTCAATCGGTACGTCAGACGCAAGGTACACATCGCCCGTGGTTGGATTCGGATACACAACAAATGATTCGTCTGGACTGTCTTCAATTCCGGTTGGAATTTCCAACACATTAGCAGCTCCCGGTGTCACTGTTGCCGTAAGCACAAAGGGTCCGGTAGCGTTGGGTATACGGCTGTGGGATACTGTTTCAGGCTGTATACCGAACGTTGTTTCATCCAATGTATTGATCCCGTAACCAATCATTTGGTATAGCCCAATCTCTTCACCTTCCGCTGACAACTTGAAATTAAGGTGGGAAGCCCCCTGCTCCGTATCATCATCAGCCCAGAATATTTTGTATGCACCTGGTGCAAGTATCATTTCATCTCCGGTGCCACTTTTAATTTTATGTTTTGTCTTCACAGCCTGGTCATCTGTAATGAATAGCCCTGCGAGGTTAACTGCAGAAGTTCCGGTATTGTACAATTCGATCCAGTCTTCGTTTTGATCAAAATCGTCTTTCACCCAGGTAGCAGCAGCCGTAAATTCATTTATAATTATTCCTTCAACTGGATTTGCCGGTTCAAATAGGGCTTCCAGTACCACGTTGGTATACGCCGTGTCAGATATTTCCGGAAGCGTGCTGGTCAGAACTACCGCGTTGCCCAGGATAACAGTACTCAACGCAAAATCAAAGCTGATGTCGCTGCTTTGGGGTGAGCTTTGATGCACTTCTGCAGCGATCACATTTTGTCCTGGCTTCAGCAACCCTTTCGGTATTACAAATGACGTAAATACATTTTCAGCAGGGATGGCCTGCAGTGCGAGTGTATTATAACCTACAGCACCGCCGGGTATATTATTCCGATATACTTCAACGCCATTGAGGTAAATAATAACGCCATCATCGAAAAGAAGTTTGGCCTGGGGATTACCGAACCCCGTCGTATCAGCCACCGAAAATGACTTGCGAAAATAGGTTGTGATAAACTTATTGTCGCTGTTGCTGCCAAAGCTTACAACAGTTTTTTCATCACCATCGCCGTATCCTAACTGGGCTTCGCCTTGAGACCAGACATTATCATCAAAGGATTCGATCATCCATGACGCACTGGGTAGCGAGCCCTGATCAAAGTAGCGCCATGTATTCCCTGTCTCAATCAATTGCACGTTTGTTGATTCACGCTTTGTTATGCTCCAGCCCTTAAAAGCAAAACCAGGGCTGGGCATAGGCGTTATTTGGTAGGTTAAGCCCTTATAGTATGGGGCATCCACTATGGCATTTGTGACTACCCCGTTGAAATCAAATGAACCAGCGTCTGCTGGTAAGGCGCTTGCACTAATCTTAACAGTCTCATCCAATCCGAAGAACTCAGCCACATGGGTTTGCATGTAATCATACCTTTCTGTTGCGAAATTCCGCAATCGCTGGACTTCGCTGTTCCATCCTGCCACAGACATGCCCCATCTTTCTGTATGGTGCGGCATTTCGTCCTTCAACTGATTTTGAAACGAATTAATGAATTGGCCCACCCTCTCTGGTTTGAAGGTTGTACTCATCGCTGACGTCAGGGTTTGAATAAACCTGTTTCTGAATACCGGATTCTGTAACAGCAAACGGATGTGCAGGGTTGACCATGCCGGATTAGGCCAGTCTGTATTGTCCGGATCTGTCGCAAACTCCAGTGTTGGGTGCGTAGCGTAGCTTAGAGCCGGATACACTGAAAAACCAAAATCCAGGTCCCAGAGTATCCAACGAAACTTTCCATTATCGGAACGCTGACGCCAAAACTTAATATTATTTCCAGGCCAGTCCGTATTGCAGTAATAGATTTCTGCCGCCAGGTAATTGATGTACTCCTGAACATCAATATGCCTGTCTATAAATTGGAATGCATTGGGGTCAGATAGATTTATTTGTTGAAGACTATCCAGGTAAAGATAATAAGCATCAGTGGTTCCCTCCAGGGCTTGTCCCCAGGTTTCAATTAGGTCGAGATCATTTTTCTTGATGCCGTAGTTGGATTCGATGAAGTCGGCATCAATTTTTTCCCGAAGATTCTGGATACCCCAATAATCACCGTTCAGGTAAAATATAGTCGGCTGATAGGCCATATAATCAATATCCATTTGGTCGATGATGAGACTTTGCATCATGGCATCGCGGAACATGGTACTATAAAAATCATTGCCGCTATTGCGGAGGATAAATCCGCCATACTGATTAGTCTCTTTTGTTGAAAATAATGCTTCGTCAATTGTATTCTTCCCGTACTTGTCGCGAGCTTTTACGACAATTGATTTCTGTGGAAAATTTCTGCTGCAAGCACCACCGATGCGGATGTCCACAGCCTGATCGAATTCCCGCGTCCCCGTCTCGTTAAAATATTCCAGCACGGCGTGGCGGGTCCAGTCCTGGTTCCAGTTCATTGGTGTATCGGTACAATTTCCGGGAATGCCATTTGTTCCATCGGTATAGATACCTATTTTGTTATCCCAGAGATATGTCGGATTTGTAGAGATGGAAATTACAGGCAGTGTAAATGCATGTTCGTTAAGAAAGTAGGTGTTATATGCTGTCTTGCTGGGTAAAAAGGAATTATGGAAGGCCTTTACCTTCACCGTGGTAGTCCTGCTGATGGAAATCGGGCTTGAATATTTTGGAGATGTTGTAATAGGTTCTGATCCGTCTGTTGTAAAGCGGATATCTACGCCGTTGATTGGATGAGTTATCGATACGGTTTGTGTTCCACCGTACCGACCGGAGATAAGCGACAATGCTGGTTTTTCTAACGGTTGGGTAGACGTAGTTCTGTTGTTTTTGGCAGCTGGCGTTGGGATGACCAGGTAACCCCAGGTTGGGCCTCCATCATTTGTTCGGCCATATGAGATATTTGTGTATTGTTCCGGGAAAGTTACGTAATCGATCTGGGTGCCCGACGCATCTGAAAGGATCAATTCCTCACCCCTGGCATCCAAAGAGAAATTGGTGTGTAAC
Source organism: Cyclobacteriaceae bacterium (assembly GCA_029858965.1). Taxonomy (GTDB): domain Bacteria; phylum Bacteroidota; class Bacteroidia; order Cytophagales; family Cyclobacteriaceae; genus Chryseolinea. The sequence goes on along the minus strand of JAOUDZ010000011.1, from coordinate 5,304 downwards.
CCGACGGCAGCATTGTCACACCAGATCAGGACGTGACCCTTTGCCTGTATAGTATTACCCGATGGAATTTTCCATTTGTCTTTCCGGGTAGCATCATCTGAAAGGTAGTAACCTCCAATGGAAGCGGTGGTATTGCCTTTATTATAAAGTTCAATCCATCCGGAGAAATTGAAATACTGTGGATCGTAGTTAATGTCTGCGTTTGCGGGACAAATTTCATTTATCACAACCTGGGCATGCAGTGACAGGGATGATATCAGAAACGTGGCAATAGGCAGCAATACACTTTTCATGGAAATGATACAAAAGGGTAAGGTACCCGATATAACTTAATGTTTTAGCCCCCAAAAAACTGATCAATAGGGATTTCAATTGCCCTTTTCACCAAAAACATATATACGACAGAGGTTCAGATGGTAATTCCCTTTTTTAAACCCGCTTAATTTTATTCATGCATTTGAATGGAAAATTGTAAATAGCTCCCTTTTCATTCAAGGATGTAGGTGATTTTTAATAAATTGGTATTGTAGCAGGTTAGCTGAATGCTGAAACTAGTTCTTCATGAGCCACGTATACACCAAACTCTGGACGCATGCCGTTTTCTCCACCAAAAACGGCAAACCGCTGCTCACGCCTCCACTGGACACAAAACTCCACAACTTCATTCACGAGCAGCTGCTTGAATTGGGCTGCCCCAGCCGGATTATCGATGGAATGCCTGATCATATTCATATGTTGTTCCTTCAAAATCCAAGCAGGTCGATAGCAGAAATTGTGAGAAAAATAAAAGGTACTTCATCATTTTGGATTAACCAGAATAAGCTGTCTGCGCAAAAATTTGCATGGCAAACTGGCTATGCAGCATTCGCCGTGAGCGAGTCGCAGGTGCAACGGGTGTTTGACTACATCAGCAACCAGCAGGAACACCATCTTAAGGAGGACTTTGCAAAGGAATACCACCATATTATTGAGTTGCATGGGCTAAAGCCCATCGAATGATAAGCATCGTGTACATGCACTGCAAAGGCCAAAAGTATTTGCACACTTCACTGACAATTAATATTGCTGGATTTCTTAATCATTTGAATTCATCGATGATTTACTAACTTTATTTCGAAGAATGCATCCGATAACTGAATGCATTTTGAAGGTAATCAAGATGCATTACATCCATTATAAGATTAGCCGGAATTTTTATAGTTTTCCGCTTGTTTGAAATTGTCTCATTACGTTGGCGAGTGGTGGTGGGGATTAATAGTAGAATCGATAAAGTTATTTTAGAAAATTTCTAATGCGTGCACTTATATTTTGGATCGTGTATCCTTTCATCTACCTGCTTACTTTGTTGCCTTTTGGCGCGCTGTACTTCGTTTCAGATATTCTCTATCATCTGCTAAAGTTGAGCGGGTACCGCAAAGAAGTTGTCCTGAAAAATCTTAAGAATTCTTTTCCCGACAAGAATGACAAGGAAATAGCATCAATAAGCGATGCCTACTATCGGTACTTGTGCGACCTGATCCTGGAAACGCTGAAGACCTTAAACATGTCGGCAAAGGAATCGAAAGCCCGATGTATTTTTCACAATACAGAATGGCTTGATAAACTTTACAGTGAAGGGAAGAGTATTATCATTGTGATGGGACATTACGGCAACTGGGAATGGGCCGGGCCGGGTTTTACGCTCAACACAAAACATCAGTTGAATGTAATCTACCGACCGCTATCCAATACCTATTTTGATAAAATGATGCGCCGTATGCGTACGCGTTTCGGCACGCAGATCACACCTGTAAATCTTACGCTTCGCAATATGGTTGCGGACCGAAAACAAGTAACCGCTACTGCCTTTATTGCAGATCAAACAGCCTCGCCTGCAAATGCTTACTGGACTACTTTCCTGCATCAGGATACACCCGTGTTTACCGGTCCCGAGAAATTAGCAGTGAAGTTTGACTATCCGGTGGTGTATATGAATATACTACGGCCGCGTCGCGGGTATTATGAAGTATTTCCGGAATTGTTGTTTTCAGTTCCCCAGGAGACGAAAGAGAATGAGATTTCAGAAGTATTTATGAAGCGGCTTGAACGCCAAATCGTGTCTGATCCCACTTTCTGGCTCTGGTCGCACCGCAGATGGAAGCATCGGCGAGAACAGGCATAGAGAAAGAGTTTTGTTTTGACTATATTTGCTGCATTATTAATCAGACAGCGTTCATTGTTGAGATCAAATAGCGAAATACTCCATGCAAGCAAGGCGTTTGCACGCGAAGACAGGCTTCGGAGTTGGATGGAGATTCTTCTAACACTGTTCCTTTCGGTTGCATTTTTCTTCAGTATAGTTATTGCTGATCAGTTGGCAATTCGACTTATATGCAGTTTAGCATGCGGCCTAATGTATGTGCGCATGTTTGTTATATACCACGATTATCAACATCGTGCCATTCTGCAAAACTCATTCATCGCGCGGTTTTTGATGCGCGCGATAGGGATTTATTTGCTCGCACCCGAAAATATCTGGAGTCGCTCACATGAACATCATCACAATAACAACTCCAAACTGACCATCAGTGGAATTGGTTCCTATCCAACCATCAGCAAAAACCGCTACCTAAGCCTGAGTAAGGGTCAACAGCGACTTTACCTGATAAACCGTCATCCGCTTACCATCCTGTTTGCTTACTTTACTTTATTTGTTTATTGGCTCAACCTAAAATCTTTCATGCAAAGCCCGGCCAAACACCTTGACTCGTTGTTTGCATTGGTATTTCATGTTGCCGTGGGAACTGCATTTTTGTACTTTCTTGGCTTCACTACTTTCTTATTGGTGTGGTTTATTCCATTTTTCCTTTCTTTCGCAATAGGGGCATATCTTTTTTATTGCCAGCATAATTTTGCAGGCGCCAAATTCAAGGAAAGCCATGACTGGACCTACGTGAATGCTGCATTAGCTTCAACGAGTTTTATGGTGATGAATCCGGTGATGCAATGGTTAACGGGCAACATCGGATACCACCATGTACACCATTTAAATTCGCGTATACCCTTCTATCGTTTAGTGGAGGCAAAAGACAATATTCCTGAACTTAAAGATGCCCCTACTACGTCCTGGCATCCGTTGGAAATCATGCGATGTCTTCGGGTCAAACTCTGGGATCCGGAAAAGGATAAAATGATAACCATGCGCGAACTTCGCAAAGCTGTGAAGTTCGTAAAGCGTAAGACATTTGAAGTTGCGCAATAGCTAAAGCGTCCTTCAATAGTTTCACACCCACCTCTATCCGGTAAGTGGGAGCCGTATTTCAGCGTTACACATAGCGATAACGTCTTTGGGCCTTTCTTTAGAAAAATATGTTTCTCCTCGGTCATGTGTGTTATTCTTCGCACCCCCCCCTTCCAACGTTAAAATTCTTCTGTTTTAGGTGATATAGGTCACTGAAAAGCAATGGTAAAGTGTTCAAGTTTGCGATGGAATTTATCGTGAACTCAAATACTTATAATCATGAAAAAGCTATTTTTATTTTGGTTGGTAATTGCACTGGGTGGTGTTGTGTTGCACGCGCAGGATCGTGATCAGATTCGCCTTCAGGAGCATTTAATGTTGAAAGATGGTAAGATGTACCAGATCATGGATCAAGAGCAAGTCATGTTAAAAGAGCAACTCAAATTGCAGAATGGTGTCGTTGTAAATCCAGATGGAAGCTATCAATTGCAAAATCAAAAACAACGAAGACTGAAGGATGGTGAGTGCCTTGATTTATCGGGTAATCGTTACAAATCACAGGAGAAATTCCGTGAGCAAATGCAGATTCGCTCGCAGGCAATGGCACAAGAGCATTTGATGATGCAGAACGGTCAGATGTACCGTATCCAAAATGAAGAGAAAACTCAACTGCAGGAGCAACTCGCTTTGAAGAATGGATCTACGATACAACCTGACGGTAGCCTGCAACTAAAAAATCGCGAGCAGCTTCGATTGAAAGATGGCGAATGTCTTGACATGGAGGGCAACCGCTACCAAACGCAAGAGCGTTTCAGGGAAAAAATGGAGCAACATGGCCGGGAAAGAATGGATAAGGAGAAAGGTAGTGAAAAGATGAAATCGAGTGGCAATTCAAAAAGGGGTGGGAAAAACTAGTTGGCTGAAAGGAGCTGTATCAACGCTGCAATGGGGTTATTATCGTTGATGCAGCTTCACAATTCATGGCTAGCCTGCAGGTTATTCGTAAGGAGTTGAAAATCAAAACAGATGAAATTGATCAATTTTTGTTTCCCAATATTCATCGCCATAACAGTAATTATGCCGCTGGGATTGATCAAAGCACAACCCGTTCAGTTTTTTAGCAAAGACACGGTATCAGAAAAATCAGATATTCTTATCGGGGTGCGTTATAAGAGTGATTATTACTTCATGGGTAGATCCGATTCTGCCAAGGCTCCTTATCTGTCACCTTACGTCGGATATTATCATAAGTCCGGTTTTTTCGTTCGCGGTGCCTTTTCTTACCTCACTGCGCCGGGCGAGGGACGAATTGACCTAATAACATTGTCAGGTGGATATGATTACTATGGGAAGAAGTTTGCTGCTGGCCTTTCCGCAACTGAATATTTCTTCAGCGATCTCAGCTTTGCCGTGCAGGCTGAGATGAGTACTTATCTGAATGCTTATGCTGGATATGATTTTTCATTATTCATGGTTTATGCCGATGCCGGACTGGGATTCAGTGATGCAACGGATATTTTCCTGGGGTTTGAAATCAATCGACCTTTTTTTGCGCTGAAAAATAGGCTGCGAATAACCCCGGCAGTTTACCTCAACGCTGGTACGCAGCACTACTATGATCAATACTATAATAGGCGAAGTTCCACTACCGGCGCAGGCATGGGTAAAGGCAAAGGAAGCATGGGGCAACAAGGCACGACACAAAACGGACAAATTGTCGAGTCCAGTGAATTTAAGGTGTTGGACTATGAAGCTGATCTGCAAATCAGTTATAAGATTCAAAAAATCCGAGTTTATTTTTCTACAACATGGACCTTTCCAATAAATCCTGCCACAATAGTTACTGATCAGGGTACCTTTCCTGAGGATCTCAAGAATGGATTTTACTGGTCAACAGGTATTCGATTTACCTTGTAAGCAGGATTGAGCTAATTCACGCGTTGATGCGCTGTAGTTACGTGCCGGAACGCGGGCAGCTATTATTCTTTTGTCTAAAGCAGGGAATCCATATCCTCTGGGTAATTTATGTTCAAGAGAATTTTCTTATCATAAGGTTCTACAGTTTGAATATTGGCTTGCGCCAG
>JAOUDZ010000046.1 GCA_029858965.1 Cyclobacteriaceae bacterium | reverse complement strand
ACACCAAAGTATGGAGGATTATCAACGAGCAATTGATGCCTATAAAATGTCCATTGAGATTAACATCAGTCATGAGGGCTCATTGTATGAACTTGCATTTTGCCTCGATATCACCGGCCAGTTGGAAAGCAGTATCGAGTACTATCAAAAGTTTATTGATGAAGATCCCTATTCTACGGCAGCATGGTACAATCTGGGTATAGTCTATAATAAACTAGAAAAGTATCAGGATGCACTCAAAGCATATGACTATGCCCTGACAATAGATGAAACTTTCGCCTCTGCGTATTTTAATACGGGTAACACATTCATGAATATGGGCGAATATACCAAGGCACTGGATTCGTTTCGAAAAACACTGGAGATTGAAGGACCAAGCCCCGAAGTTTATTGCTGCCTTGGGGCGGCGTACGAAAGCCTGGAGCAATACGAGCTGGGGTTGAAATATTTTCAAAAAGCATCCAAGCTTGATACCCTTTACGACGAAGCTTGGTTTGGTGCCGGCGCTTGCCTGGAAAAACAAGAAAAGTGGTATCAAGCCCTGCATTTTTACAACAAGGCATTAAAAATTAATACAGAAAATGCAGAGTATTGGAAGTCTGTTGCCCACGCTGAATTCAAGATCGGCAACGCTGTATCAAGTATAGATGCTTACGAAGAGGCAAGCAAACTTGAACCTGATGATAAAGAGATTTGGTTGAATTGGTCATACATCTTCTTCGAACAAGGTAATTATGAAAAAGCGATAGAAACACTATCTCTGGGATTTGATGAAATCCCCGATGATGCGGAAATTTTCTATCGCATGACAGTCTATCTTATTGAAGCTGGTCGATTTAAAGAAGCCTTTAATTATTTAGAAAATGCTTTAACTTTGGACTTCGATGGTCACACCGCATTGTTTGATTTCTTCCCCAAGATTGAGACGCAAAAGGCTTTATACAAAATCATCGAACAGTTTAGAAAAGAAAACAGCTAATGAACTACGATATCAAAAATCTGCCTGAGCGCACTGAAAAGCCCAGGCAATATGGCTTTACTATGGCAATGGACAAAGGTCTAAGCATTCGTGAAGCCGAGGATTTCGCAAGCCTTTCTGCAAATTATGTTGACATTGTTAAACTTGGGTGGGGCACAAGCTTTGTAACTCCAAATCTGAAAGACAAATTAAAAGTATATAAAAATGCTGGTTTGCCCGTCTACTTTGGAGGAACACTTTTTGAAGCCTTTGTCATTCGTGATCAATTCGACGAATACCGTAAAATTCTGGATGAATTTGATATGACATTTGCTGAGGTTTCCGATGGTTCGATGGATATTGATCATAATAAAAAATGTGAATACATTACGAAACTCTCTGAACAAGTAACCGTACTTTCCGAAGTTGGGTCTAAGGATGCAGATAAAATCATCCCTCCTTATATGTGGATTGAATTAATGCAAAAAGAGCTTGATGCCGGTGCCTGGAAAGTAATCGGCGAAGCCCGCGAAGGTGGAAACGTAGGGCTGTTTAGGTCCACTGGTGAAGTTCGCTCGGGACTTGTTCAAGAAATACTGACAAAGATACCCTTCGAAAAAATAATCTGGGAGGCCCCTCAAAAAGCGCAACAAGTTTGGTTTATTAAACTCCTGGGTGCAAATGTAAACCTTGGGAATATCGCACCTGAAGAAGTGATCCCCCTGGAAACTATTCGATTAGGATTGCGCGGTGATACATTTTTGCATTTTCTCGGTATTGAGAGAAAAAACACAAACACGGCGCCTCCCTTTGAGGTTGATTAACAAAACTGATTTGAGAAATTCAAAAGACTATATTCTCCTTTACTTTAAAGGTATTGGGATGGGCGCTGCTGATGTTGTTCCGGGGGTCTCGGGTGGGACTGTGGCGTTTATTACCGGCATATACGATGAGCTACTACATTCCATTAATGCGTTCAATCTAGAAGCCCTTTCACTACTGGCAAAATTCAGGATAGCCGAGTTTTGGAAGAAAATAAATGGCAACTTTCTCACAGCAATCTTTGCCGGAATCGCTACCAGCCTGCTTTCTCTTGCCAAGCTAATGACATACTTGCTGGAAAATCATCCCATTTTAATCTGGTCGTTCTTTTTTGGATTAATTCTGATTTCCGCACCACTTGTGCTGCGCGAAATAAGGAAATGGAATCTGGCAACCGTTATGATTTTCTTTGTCGGAATAGGGGTAGCGTATGCCATTACCGTCGTATCTCCCACACAATCACCCGAAGCAATCTGGTTCGTTTTTTTTGCCGGATCGCTGGCGATATGCGCGATGATTCTTCCCGGGATTTCCGGTGCATTTATTCTCCTTCTGATCGGGAAGTATCAATACATGGTTAATGCATTACTCAACTTCAACATTCCAATTATTCTCATTTTTATGGCGGGTTGCGCCCTCGGACTAATGAGCTTCGCAAAGTTCCTGAGTTGGATTTTGGACAATTATCACAGCTCCACAATTGCTTTGCTTGCCGGCTTTATGCTCGGTTCTCTTAACAAAGTGTGGCCCTGGAGAGAGGTTTTGGAATTCGTTACAAACAGCAAGGGCGAGCAGGTTCCCGCTTTCGATAGAAGTATTTTACCGTGGCATTATTTGGCAACAACGGGCAAAGATCCTCAGGTTTTTCAGGCGATTCTCATGATGGCACTTGGCGTCTTCATTGTGGTTCTAATTGAAAAGATTGCAGTACGGCTTAAAACAAAGATCTGAACATGGAAAAAATATTTGGGCTAATCGGCGGAAGCGTTAGTCATTCTTTCTCAAAAGAGTATTTTGATGAAAAGTTTTTTCGCGAAGAGCTGCGCGATTATCATTACGAGCTATTTCCGCTGGCTACCATTAAGGAAATTGAATCGCTACTGAAAGACACAAAGGGTCTCGCAGGACTCAATGTAACTATTCCTTATAAGGAACAAGTAATAAAATATCTTGATGAAGTGGACGGGTTTGCCAAAAAGATTGGCGCCGTAAATGTCATCAAGATTCAAAATGGCAAACTGAAAGGTTTTAACACTGACTCCGAAGCCTTTTATGAAACTGTAGAGAAATGGCTTCCAAAGGAAAAAAACATCAAGGCCCTGATACTCGGCACTGGTGGATCATCCAAAGCTGTACAAGAAGCGCTCAAGAAACTAAATATAGATTTCAAGGTTGTATCGAGGAAATCCAAGAAGGGTTTATTGACCTATAAGGCCTTAGAAAAAGACCCAACGCTTATTCGGGATTCGCACCTTATTGTTAACACCACACCGCTTGGGATGAGCCCAAATACAGAAGCAATGCCTTCCATTAATTTTGAACATATTGGTCCTGAGCACTATGTTTATGACCTAATATACAATCCTGCCCGAACGATGTTTCTGCAAAAAGCCGAGATGCGAAATGCGAAAATCAAGAACGGCTTGGAAATGCTTCATATGCAGGCTGAGAAATCCTGGGTGATCTGGAATAGTTAACCAGCATTAACGGCCTTCTTCCGCTATTGAACTCTTTACGCTTAAACTTAGCATTACTTCAGGATTGTAACGATGTAAGACTATTCGATAACCGTTAAATTCCCACATGGATTTCCAGATTACAAGCGAATACGAGCCTACAGGTGATCAGCCCAAAGCCATTGAACAACTTACGCGTGGTGTCTTGGGCGGTGAGGCACATCAAACCCTTTTGGGGGTAACCGGATCCGGAAAAACCTTTACCATAGCAAATGTTATTGCGCAGACCAACAAGCCAACATTAGTATTAAGTCATAATAAAACACTGGCAGCGCAACTATATGGTGAATTCAAACAGTTCTTCCCACAAAATGCAGTAGAGTACTTTATTTCATACTACGATTATTATCAGCCCGAAGCATTTATACCTTCCTCAGGCTTATATATTGAGAAAGACCTTTCTATTAATGAAGAGATTGAAAAGCTTCGCCTGAGTGCTACATCCTCCCTGCTCACAGGAAGAAGGGATGTCATTGTTGTGGCTTCGGTATCCTGCATTTATGGCATAGGTAATCCCGAGGAATTTGGGAAAAATATAATAAAACTTAAAAGAGGAGAAACTATTGTACGCAATAAATTGCTGTTTGCGTTAGTCGATATCCTTTACAATCGCACGGAACTTGACTTCAAACGCGGGACCTTCAGGGTTAAAGGTGATACCGTAGATGTTTTCCTGGCATACGCGGACTATGCCGTGCGGATCTATTTTTGGGGCGATGAAATAGAATCCATACAACGTATTGATCCACAGAGCGGAAAGAAAATCTCAGATGAAGAAGTTGTCACTATCTTTCCGGCAAATCTATTTGTTACCGGTAAAGATATGCTACACCAGGCCATCCGTGAAATACAGGACGATATGGTGGCACAGGTAGAAATGTTTGAATCAGAACTTCGGCACCTGGAGGCCAAGCGTCTGAAAGAACGAACAGAGTTTGATCTTGAAATGATGCGTGAGTTGGGGTATTGTTCCGGAATTGAAAACTACTCCCGTTATTTTGATCGCAGAAAACCTGGAGCCCGACCTTTCTGCCTGATCGACTATTTCCCGGATGACTTCATCCTCGTAATCGATGAAAGTCACGTTACGGTACCACAGGTTCGCGCTATGTGGGGAGGCGACCGTTCAAGAAAAGTTAATCTGGTGGATTATGGATTCAGACTTCCCTCGGCGTTGGATAATCGACCGCTAACATTTAATGAATTTGAAACTCTCATGAACCAGGTGATTTACGTCAGCGCTACACCATCTGAATACGAGCTTAGAAAATCAGAAGGTGTCGTTGTCGAACAAATCATTCGCCCCACTGGTTTGCTGGATCCTGAAATAGACGTGCGACCCAGTAGAAATCAAATTGATGACCTCCTGGAAGAAATTGATGAACGGGTAAAGAAGGATGAACGCGTTTTGGTTACAACCTTAACCAAGCGAATGGCCGAAGAACTAACTAAATACATGGATCGCGTAGGCATCAAATGTCGGTATATCCATTCAGAGGTAGCGACGCTAGATCGCGTTGAGATATTGCGGGAGCTGCGCCTCGGTGTATTCGATGTATTAATTGGTGTAAATCTACTCCGTGAAGGTCTGGATTTACCAGAAGTTTCACTCGTGGCAATTCTTGATGCTGACAAAGAAGGTTTTCTCCGAAACCAACGTTCTCTCGTACAAACAATAGGGCGGGCTGCACGGAATGTAAACGGACGCGTGATTATGTATGCCGATAAGACGACTGAGTCTATGGAACAGGCTATTGACGAAACAAATCGAAGGCGTAAAATTCAGCTAGATTATAATAATGCGAATGGGATATCCCCAAAAACGATTATCAAGACGAAAGAATCCATTCTTGGACAAACAAAAGTGGCGGACTCAAAGAGGTCAACGAAAAATTACTATGTCGAAAGCGAAGATCTAACCCTTGCTTCAGATCCTGTTGCCGCATATCTCAGCAAAGATGAGCTTATTAAAATGTCAGAGCGTACACGCAAAGCAATGGAAAAAGCTGCAAAGGAGCTAGAGTTTATGGAGGCCGCAAAACTGCGGGACGAATTTATTGCCATACAGAAACTCATTGACGACAAAGAATAAATCCGGCAGCGTTGCCCCGACCGACCTTTGATCAAAAGACTGCCATGACCTTCATCGTGATTCTTCGAATAATAGAAAAGCTTAGCGATAGCAAATTGCCTGGTATGAACAATATTTACACGTTTCAGTAACCTGCGTCTGATCGAATGATACAGCAGGGTCAAAAAGCTCTTCGAGTAACAACTTAAGCTGAAGCTCAAACTCGGCCAAATGCGGCCCTACATCATCGACGTACTCTTTACCGATTCTAAGTCCAAATCTAAAATTTTTATCAAAGAGATTCATCCTGTTGATCAGTCCGGGCACTATCCTCTCATTCCTATCCGGCGCATTTGCCTTGTACAGTAGTGCATACAATACCGTTTGGAATGCAGCCTTATTGCGTTTTCCCTCACGTGAAAAAAGGGAGGCAATACTTTCAAATTCAAGCTGGTCCCTCCCAGTCTTGTAATCAATTACACGCAATACGTTATCCTTTCGATCGATACGATCAATTTTTCCACTGAGTATAACTGATCCTGGTGAATGATCAAGCTTCAGGGTACAACGGAGACCCTCCTGTTCAATTGCCTCCATAACAAAGGGTGCATACATTTTATCCATCTCAACAATACGGTGCGCAAAACGCCTTACGACTTCCCGGACGACCAGCCGCTGCCCTTCGTATTGCACCTGTTTTCCAGGATCCAGTCTGTAGGCTTTGATAAAGACCTTATCAATCAATTTGTCAATAACAGATTCAGCGCCTGCAAAGTCACTTTCTTCAACTAGTTTACTACCCTTTCCTTCACCAATGTGCTTGTAGAATAACTCCATCACTTCATGGAAAAAATTACCGAGTATGCGCGCATCCAGATCTTCCTCCACTTCCTCCGGTTCCTTTATTCTGGCTACATGTCGTAAATAGAATCGCAACCGGCATTCCACATAGGTGTTGAGTGCGGATGGTGATATTCCGCTAAACTTGCTATTTCCTTCGCTAAGTTTTGCCAGCTTCTGCAATAAGACCTCGTCCTTTTTGACTACAATTGGATGAACAGGCCTGGGTTGTATAGGATTATGCAGTATCCTTTTCTCCATTTCAAGTCCACTTTCAAAGATTAACTGCTGAAGATACCTGCTGATTTCACCCTGACCAAGAACATCGGTCTCAGAATTATAAAACAAAAAAATATTCTCCGAACGTTGGATCATCCTGTAAAAAAGGTAAGCATACATGGTGTCCTGGTGTTCTAAGGTTGGCAATCCGTATGCCCTGCGAATGTTAAAAGGAATGTAGGAGCCTTTATTGCCAGAAGAAGGAAAAGCGCCCTCATTCATAGACAGCACAAAGACATTCTTATAATCCAAATTGCGTGTTTCCAGAACACCCATTACTTGCAATCCTTTGAGCGGCTCACCTGTAAATGGAATTCTATTAGTCTGAATCAATTGCCGGAACAAACGAAGAAATGATTTTAAGAAAGATTGCCGTACTTTCACGACGCTCTCATCATCAACTGAAGGTTCCTTTCTCCGAACCTTGCTGGCTTCCTTATGGTTGGGATGCTCATTACCAATAACTTCTTCCATGCGGTTCAGAAGCTTTAAAAAATGGAATGCATACTCTTTGTCAAAATCACTGAGCCCCTCCAATTCACCAATACAGGTCAGTACTTCCCGCAGATAGCCCAATATATCGGCCTGCACATCGCTAAAAATAATACGATGCAAAACAACTTCAGATGCCAGGTAGTCGCTGGGAATGTGAACCCAATTATTATTTAGAATCTCCTTGCGCTTAGCGCTTGCAACGGCCGCATCGGCTGCAACAATGTACGGATGACTCAACAACGACAATACCTGACGGTGACTAAATTCGCCATGCTTTATTGCAATCTGCATTTCCACGAGAAGTTCTACCAAGTTGAATAGTGGTGTGCCGCTAATGGGAAAGCCCATCGTAATATTGAGTTTATCAATTGCGCCAGAGATACCATGCAGCACCGGTAGCAGAAGCTTTTCATCAGGTAAGACAATCAGAGTATCTTCCGGATCATATCCCTCTGCTAGCTTTTCACCAAGTATCTGAACCATCAGCTTTGCCTGGGCAACAGGTTCTGCCGCACCAAAAATGCGAATCGTTTTGTTCATTCCGGCATTCGCGGTAGCGGTCCCAGGCGAACTATCTATGTTATCATACCAAGCCGGCGAAAAATTTGAAGGTATGTGTTTGGAGAATGTTTTACCCAAGATTCCATGTTGTTGATACTCACGAAAAAACTTTCCAGCTTCTTGGGTGCTGTTGTTTACGTAATATTCATCAAGGTCCCAGTAGACATCGGCCAAACCCTCTTCGATGAAATGGCAAACAATTTTCTCTTCTGCCCTGGTCAGCGCATTGAAGCCGGCAAACGCTATTGGACGTTTTCCAGCATTACCCTTTGTAAGCGTCTCAATATTCTCCGCCACTATCCGATGCAGCATTCCTTCATAAGCCAGTCCATTATCCAAAAGCTGTTGCTTAAAAGAAGAATAGAGCTGATAAAGTTGATGCCATACATCAAGAAACTTTATTTTGTTTTCCGTTAGCTCGTCTTCAAAGCTTCTCCAGAAGCTAATTAGAAAATCACGTTGCTCATCAGTAAGATAATCAAAGCTTGAATCAAGTTCCTTTTGATGACTGAGATCCCTAAACAGTTGCGCTGCATGTATCAAATATTTATCAGCCTCGTCAAAATCACGAAGCAACATATCCCCCCAAAAATAAAATTTATCAAATGGCTCAACCCCCTCCTGAACAAACGGCGCTGTTTTCTTCACAACCTCATTGTACGATCGATACAGCCGATGGATCAATTCAAGTTTATCCGGAATCTTTAATTCTGACAAGTCGGCTATAAAATCCTCAATGGTAAGAAGTCTGGGAGAAAATACGGGTTTATCCAATATTGCACTCAGGTGCTTTCTAAAATACAAAATAGCCCTCCGATTCGGGAATACTACAGTGAGTTCTTCCAATCGGTGATGCTTTTTATACAGAGACTCCGCAAGCTCGTACAGGAATGGCTTCATGATCTAATTTCATTGAAAAGAACGCATATGCAACCCAATAAACAAATACGGACCAAGAAATAGCAAATGCCGTGGTCCTTCAGCCGATGAAAAGGTTAGATATCCGGTCCTGCGCGGTTACAAACTATACTATTGGATATACAATTTCCTAATCTCAAATACTTATATTTTTCTCCAAAAACAAATGCCGAACGTGGTTAACGTCCGGCATTCACACTACACATGCGCTATTTGCTTAAACCCCTAAACTGCAAACAAAAAATCAGCGCAACTTCAGTTCAAAAAATTGGCACTCCGGCACCGGCTAAAAATATTTACAACCAACAACCACTACGAATGGAGTAAATCACCTGTCGTGCCGGAAATGCCATGTCTTTGATGTCCTAATTGTTTGATATCTATTCACTAATCCACATTGTCATGCAAGAATTTGTTATTGCCCAACAAATTGTTATCGTCATTCAAATTGTATTTCGATATAAATGACTCTGACGAGTGCGGCACATCCTGCATTTTCACGCCCCTTCGCAGGTATGCAGGCAAGGACCATTTTTCATTGAATTCCTCCTTTGTCATTTCAGGCTTGCGCGTTTCCTTTATTCTCTCCTGCCGCTCCTTCGCCTGTTGCTGTAGCCGTTGTTTCGTTGATCGAAGTGCCATCATACCCTCTTCATTGATAACCTGATCACTGTAACGCTCAGTATTGGCATCAAAGTCATCATCTTTAAGAAGACTTTCCTCACCTTCGTCCTCATCTTCGTGGGCAGGCTCTATTTTACTAAATGGACCTGTGAATATAAGTTCTCGTTCTTTTGGCGGTTCTTCACTGAATTTTTCATCCTCGCCGGCATTCGGTTGAGTTCTCACCTCGATATTATCCTTTTCATTCACAGAATTGTCAGTTTTGAAAAGCCAACCCTGCGAACGATCGAGGTCATGAACCTTCTTTTCATCCTTTTTGAGTCCAAGAACTGTGGGTTCATTTTGGAAACCAGTAGCGATAACCGTTACTCTTATGCGATCACCTAAATCTGGATCAACACCATGTCCAAAAATCAATTCCGCTTCCTCCCCGGCCTGACCCTGGATGTACTCGGTGATTTCCGTAAGTTCATCCATCTGTAACTCAGCGTCCACACCGGAGATAATTGACAAAAGAATCCTTTTCGCTCCCATAATGTCACGGTTATCCAACAGGGGAGATGCGAGTGCCCCTTCAGCTGCCATTAAGGCACGATTTTCTCCACGTGTTTCCGCTGATCCCATAACAGCCGCTCCTGCATTGAGCATTACTGTTCGCACGTCCTGAAAGTCAACGTTAACATAGCCTGCCAGGGTTATGATTTCCGCTATACCTTTGGCCGCTGTTGTTAAGATATTGTCCGCCTGTGCAAAGGCATGTCCAATCGAAAGATTCCCAAAAATCTCCCTGAGTTTATCGTTGAGAATTACCAGCACGGTATCACAATTCTGACGAAGTGCTTCAAGCCCCAGGTCGGCCTGACCCATCTTCTTCTTGCCTTCAAAGGAAAACGGAGCCGTAACGATACCTACTGTGAGGATGTCCATATCGCGCGCTATTTTAGCGATTACAGGGGCAGCCCCCGTCCCGGTGCCTCCGCCCATCCCTGCAGTAACAAATACCATTTTCGTATCTACAAGCATTTCCCTTATCTGCTCTTTGCTTTCCAACGCAGCATTCTTGCCGATCTCGGGATTTGCGCCGCATCCCAGCCCTTCCGTAAGGTTCGCTCCGATTTGAAGTTTGTTTGGTACCGGGCTGCTCATCAGTGCCTGGTTGTCGGTGTTGCAGACTATAAACTCGACATCCTTTATGCCTTGCTTATACATATGGTTCACCGCATTGCTACCTCCCCCTCCTACGCCAATCACCTTGATGATGGAACGTGGATTAGTGATTTTGGGAATCTCAAATTTGTATGATCCTGTTTCAAACATGATATAGTTTTTAAGTGGTTGTCTTCAGTCAATCAGTATTCATTTTTTTCATCCAGATCATCAATCAACAAACCTTTTGTTTTGTTTAATATCTCTGTGAAAAAGTTTCTGGATGCAACTGCAGGCCGCTTCCCTTTAGCAGTTTTCACTACTTCGCGAGCTTCCTTGTATCGGTCTTCTCTTTCATCAAGAGAGCGGAATCCCGAAAGAACCAATCCTATGGCCGTAGCATACATCGGACTCTTCACCGATTCGATCTTGCTCTTACCAAGGTGTTCGTTCGGATAACCGATACGTGTATCCATACCGGTCATATACTCAACTAGTTGTTTGAGATTGCTCAATTGAGAACCTCCTCCGGTGATCACAATACCTCCAGCCAACCTGTTTTCAAACCCGGAACCAATAATTTCTGAGTGTGCCATTTCTATAACCTCCTCCATACGTGCCTGAATAATGTTCGATAGGTTTTTCACGGATATCTCCTTTGCCGCGCGATTCCGAATACCCGGGATGGAAACGATTTCATTCGGGCTTGCCTCCTCTGCTATAGCTTTTCCAAAACGTGTCTTTAATTGTTCGGCTTGTTGCGGCAACACCATCAAGCCTTGTTTTATATCATTGGTCACAATGTTACCGCCGAATGGAATGACGGCTGAGTGACGAATAATGTTATCATAAAAAATAGCAATGTCCGTAGTACCACCACCAATATCGATCAGACACACACCAGCTTCCTTTTCTTCATCACTTAACACTGCTAAACTTGACGCGAGGGGCTCAAGAATAAGATCAGCGATCTCAAGACCACCCCTGCGTATACATTTGTTGATGTTATTTATTGCATTTGTCTGCGCTGTAATGATATGAAAATCAGCCTCCAGCCGTACGCCTGACATACCCACCGGCTCCTTTATTCCATCTTCATAATCCACCATGTAATCCTGTGGCATCACATGAATAATCTGACTTCCAGGTGGAACAACCATGCGATACATATCCTGTGTAAGGCGCTCAACGTCGGCAATGGTAATCTCTTCCTCTTTTGCCGACCGGGTTATACCCCCGTGCTGGACAAAGCTGCGGATGTGTTGCCCAGCGATACCTACATTTACCACGCCAATATCAATTCCTGCCTGGTCACCGGCTTCCCTTATTGCTTTCTCGATGGCGAATACAGTTTTATCGATATTGAAAACAATTCCTTTCACAACACCCTCCGATTCGGCTTTGCCCATTCCGAGCACTTCCAGTTTTCCAAACTCATTCTTACGGCCCACAATAGCGCAAATCTTTGTTGTGCCAATGTCAAGCCCGACTACTATTTTTTCGTGTTCCATAGCGTATTTCTTTATAGTGGTTGTTATTGTTCTTCTGTTTTAATTATTGTCAGGATACCAAAGTATCCTGGTATTTGCCCTATTTACTCTGTTACGATTTGTCCTTCATACTCCAAATTCACCCGATCATATTTGTTCCATCCCATGCGCGGTAAAATTTCCTTGTAGAAAATCATTAACTTCCTGAACTTTTCCTGAACATCATCCGGTTTTCCAAATTCTATTCTCTCATCCCCCACTTGTGGAAAAATAGTAATGCGCATTTTACTATCAATGTCTAATTGTGCAATCTGTGCGTTCCAAAACTCATCTTCCCGTATATCATTAAGTAGCTCCGCCAGTTTCTTTCCATCTTCTGAAGCATTCAAATTTTTCTCCTTAACCAATTGGCGAACATAGGCTCCACTGACAAGTATCACCCTGGCTGTATATTTCTCTGAGACTGGCATTAGTGTTCCATCTTCTGCGATGTATCCGTCCGGTCCATCATTGCGTATGATGCGCGCTATGGGTCTTCTTAGTTCTGCCCGTACAACCAAATTTCCTTTAAGGTCACTATACAGTTGCGCGTCCTTAATAAAAGATTCATGCTTAATTTTCTCTTCAACTTCTTTGAAGTTGACGCGATTCAGGCTTCCTCCCTTTAAGTTTTCCTTATCAAGCTGGATCAGATCAACGATATCACGTTCTTCCAAGAAATGATTTTCATCAACGTTTACCATCTTTATTGTAATGTCGCTAATGGTAGCGCTGCTCTGTCTCCGTTCCGTGAACGCAATTATTCCTGCTACGATGAGAACGGCCATAACTATCTTTACTTCTCGTTTGATATTTAACTTAAACTTCATACTTCTTCTTTAACATTTCTTTTATGGGATCAACGACCATATCAATATCACCAGCTCCCACGGTTACGATTACTTCTATGTCGGTATTTTGAAGTGACGCTACAACATCTGCTTTAGTGCACCTGACTTTAAAAGGGCTCGTTACACCTGCTAATAACATATCAGAATTCACACCCGCAATAGGTGCTTCGCGCGCGGGATAGATATCCAGTAGAAATAATTCATCCGCCAGGCTCAGACTTTTCGCAAAACCTTCCGCGAAATCACGTGTCCGAGTATAGAGATGAGGTTGAAAAACTACCGCCAATTTCCGTCCTGGATACAATGACTTCATGGATTTCAAGAAAGCCTCAATTTCTGTTGGATGATGTGCGTAATCATCCACAAAAACGATGTTTTTTGATTTAATGATATACTCAAATCTCCGTTTTACCCCAGCGAACGACTCGAGCGCTTTCTTTATCGCAGAAACCTTCACGTCGCATAGATTTGCTGCCACCGCTGCGGCAATTGCATTTTCAATGTTATGAAAACCTGGGACACCGAGCTGAATGTGTTCGACCTTACCAAAACCCTGGAGATCGAATTCAAAAAATCCGCCTTTTGCGGTTATGTTGTCGGCAAAAAATTGTCCCCGGCTCATGCTGTACGTATGCTTAGAAACATGACCGACATCACTGGCCAACAGTTCCGCAATTGATTCATGAATAATTAATGAGCCTCCATTATTTATTTGGCTTATGAAATCTTTGAAGGATGTTATTAAACTTTGATGATCACCATAAATATCAAGATGATCTGGGTCTGCCGACGTAACAATGGCTATTTGTGGGAAAAGCCTGAGGAAAGAGCGATCGAACTCATCCGCCTCTGCCACCACGAGTGTATCCTTATTCACACTACCGTGCATCACCAGGTTAGAATGATAGTTGGTTGTGATTCCTCCAAGGAATGCTACCATATTCTTTCCGGCAACATTCAATATATGCGCAATCATAGAAGATGTGGTCGTCTTGCCATGGGTACCCGCCACAGCTATTGTTCTGAAATCCTTCGTAATCAAACCCAACACTTCTGAACGCTTCTTAATGGTGTATCCCTCTTTTATTAAATAGTTATATTCCTTATGATCTTTTGGAACTGCAGGCGTATAAATAACTAGCGTCTTTTCTTTCTGCGCAATGACCTCTTCCGGGATACTATCAACGCTGTCTTCAAAATGAATGCGCATCCCCTCATTGACAAGCTCATCGGTCAATGTAGTCGAGGTACGGTCATATCCGGAAACGGCACATCCATTCCTGGAGAACCATCTCGCCAAGGCACTCATACCGATGCCGCCGATGCCCAGAAAATAGATATTATCGTATTCTTCAAATGCCATATTATATTAACTTCTTACCATTATGGGTTGTAAACCGCTTGCATCCATTTTTTGGTTGTGACTTGTCTTATCCTGTGCATTAGTTGTTTTCGCTTTGTTGGGGAGGTCAGCATTCAATGACCCTTCCACCAACAACTTGTCTATTTCATCCACAATAGCCATTGTTGCTTCAGGTCTTGCAAGACGTGCAATATTCTCGGAGAGTCTTTTGGCGCGTTGCGCATCGAAAAGGAGCTTGAGGGCCTCATCTACCAGTCCAACGTGAGCATCCTTATCCCGAACCAGTAACGCGGCCCCCTTATTGACGAGTGCCATTGCATTTTTTGTCTGATGATCTTCTGCTACATTTGGCGAAGGGACAAGAATAACAGGCTTCTTTGCAATACAAATCTCCGAGACCGCCAACGCACCAGAACGTGAGATTATAACGTCGGCAACCGCATACGCTAAATCCATTTCATGCACGAAATCCTGAATGCGTATCCTGCGCAAATCGTATTTACCCAAACGTTCCCTATAGAGATTATAGTAGCCCTTCCCTGTTTGCCAAATAATCTGTACCTGTGCATCTATCAGTTTTTCGATGCCCCCGATGACACTCTCATTGATTGTTCTTGCCCCCAGGCTTCCACCCACAACCAACAAAGTCCTGCTGTTCGCATCAAAGCCAAAATGGCTGAGTGCACGGGCTCTCTTTGAATCAATGGTGAGCATATCTTTTCGCACCGGATTACCGGTTAATACTATTTTATCCTTTGGAAAATATTTTTCCATTCCTTCGTAAGCGACACACACTTTACTCACCCTACTGGACACTTGCTTGTTGGCCAATCCAGCGAAAGAATTTTGCTCCTGAATCACAGATGGAATGCCAAGCCAAGTTGCCGCCAACATAATCGGACCACTGGCATAGCCCCCGGTTCCGATCACCGCGTGAGGCTTATACTGCTTCACAATTCGAATCGCCCGTAAATAGCTCACAACTAATTTCACCGGAAACAATAAATTTGACCATATGACATTCCGTTGCAATCCACTAATCCAGAGTCCGATTATTTCATAGCCTGCCTCAGGAATTCTTGTCATCTCCATCTTGCCCTTTGCACCGACAAAAAGGATTCTGGCGTCGGGATGACGGTCTCGGAATTCATTGGCAATGGCCACAGCCGGGAAGATGTGGCCTCCTGTTCCACCACCACTGATGATTAAGCGATATGGTTGTTGAATACTCATGCAGCCTTTGCCGTTGGCATATTTCTGTTTTCCCTGGCCTCAGTCGTTGATTTTTGATTCCATCCGGGATCCTGCTCACCACGGCTTACACTTAAGATAATACCGACGGCCAGACCCGTAAACACCATGGAAGTTCCGCCCATAGAAATCAGTGGTAGCGGTTGCCCGGTAATAGGACCTAGTCCGACAACTACTCCCATATTGACCATCGCCTGGCAAACCAGGTCGAAACTGAGCCCCGCAGAAAGCAGTCCCCCGAAAGCTCTATCACTATTGTAAGATGCTTTCATTCCACGATGCAGAAGAATCAGATACAATACGAGAACAACAATACCGCCTACCATACCATACTCTTCGATTACAATCGCATAGATAAAATCTGAGTATGGATGTGGCAGAATATTTCGTTGATCACTATTACCCGGACCTTTGCCCGTTATGCCTCCCGTTGCAACTGCTATCCTGGCATGTTTTGCCTGAAAGGGGAGTTCAGAATCATTAACATAATTCGTTATTCTATTCCTGGCAGTTTCACCCCGCACACCAAACTTAATGGCCAATGCGCCAAACAACATGCCTACAAATACCAGCATCGCGAGGTACTTTGTTGGAACCCGACCGATAAACATCACCAGCATACACGTGATCAAAAGCAACACTGCCGATGAAAGGTTGGTCAGGGCGATCAGCCCACAGATTATGCCGCACCAAAATAGAATAGGAATCAAAGAGTCCTTTATGTCGTCTATGTTTTGTTGCCGTTTCCCCAGCATACTCGCCAGGTTAACGATCAGGGCCAGACTGGCAAAGTCGGAAGGTTGAAAAGAGCCTATTATTGGTACTTGAATCCATCGTGATGCTTCATTGAGTGTCACCCCATTTGTAAAAGTGTATATCAGCAGGGGTACACTGATCCACAAAGCAACCTTTGAAATTCTGGAGTAATACCTATAGTCTACTTTGTGGGCAAACCACATGGCCGCTATTCCGATCATGACCGTGATGGTGTGCTTGATTAGAAAACTCTCAGGGCTTTGCGTCCGCTTGTATGCCAATGTCCCAATAGAGCTATACACTACAAGTATACTAATCAGTGATAATGCAAATACCACAGCCCAGATTACACGATCTCCCTGTAAGTTTTTATCAACCCATGTCTTTATCCTAATCATAATGTCATACCCTATTATCGGTTACCATGTCCATTGTTCTTATGTATGCACACCCTCCACTTGGTCCTTTAATGCCAAGACCGCACGCTTAAACTGATCCCCACGATCTTCATAATTCTTAAACAGGTCAAAACTCGCGCAAGCGGGTGATAGCAGAACAACGTCGCCCGGCTCAGCGACCAGCAGCGCCTTATGTACTACCTCTTTCATATTTTGTGTTTCGTCAATCTGCTTCAATACTGCACCAAAAGATTTCTTCAGTTTTTCATTGTTTTTACCAAGGCAGATTAAGGCCTTAACCTTTCGTTTAACATCGTCCATAATGATCGAATAATCATTGCCTTTATCAATACCCCCCGCAATCCAGACCAATGGTTTGTCAAAACTCCTCAGAGCGTAGGCCACCGAGTCAATGTTCGTTGCCTTGGAGTCATTGACAAACTCAACTCCATTTATAATAGCGACAGACTCCAATCGATGGGGGGCATTCTTAAATGATTTTAATCCGCTTCTGATTGAATCTAACGGTACGCCGGCGGTATATACAGCAGAAACCGCAGCCATTGTATTGATCAGATTATGCGGGCCCGTTAATGTTGTATCAGATTGAGCAATCTTAAATGGCTCTCCTAGTTGAAAACACATTTGCTCACCGTCAAAATGCACAGGTGCTGTAGAGGATGGTCTTAATGAGACCGGAATCCGTTTCGGAACCAGCGTACGTCTGCTCACTTCGTCGGCAATAATTGAATCATCCTCATAGTATATAAAGTGTTGATCCGCCCCCATGTTCTGAATCACTTTAAATTTAGAGTCGGTATAGTTCTGCATGGAATAGTCATATCGATCAAGGTGGTCAGGCGTCACATTAAGCAGGACAGCTATCTGAGGTTTGAAGGTCTTTGTTCCATCAAGTTGAAAACTGCTAACCTCCAGTACAAACCAATCAAACTGCTTCTGTACAAGCTGGCGTGCCATGCTAAAGCCAACATTACCGGCAAGCGCAACGTCAAACCCTGCTACCTTCATCAAATGAAAAGTCAGCAGTGTGGTAGTAGTCTTCCCATTCGTTCCAGTTATTGCAATAATCTTACCTGTGGTGTAGCGGGATGCGAATTCTATTTCATCCACTACGGGAATTCCGGAAGCGTTGATCTTTCTGATAATTTCTGACTGCTCAGGAATTCCCGGACTCTTAATAATGAGCTTTGCATTTAGGATCTTTTCGGCAGTATGCTGGCCTTCCTCAAACGCAATGTTATAGTATGTTAGCTCGGCTTTGTACTTCTCTTTAATTGCCGCCTGATCAGAGACAAACACATCAAAGGTCTTCACCTTGGCGAGTAACGCTGCTCCCGTTCCACTTTCACCAGCACCCAATATGACAATGCGCTCGTTCATCGTAATTTTAAAGTTGCTAAGGTTATGATCGCCAGCAATATTCCCACTATCCAAAACCGGGTAACGATTTTCGCTTCAGGTATGTTCTTTTTTTGATAATGGTGATGGAGTGGAGACATCAAAAAGATTCTTCTTCCCTCGCCAAATTTCTTCCGGGTATACTTGAAATAGGATACCTGAAGTATGACAGAAATATTTTCAACCATAAAAACGCCGCACAGAATGGGGATCAATAATTCTTTCCTAACGGCCAACGCTACTACGGCAATGATTCCACCCAGCGTCAGGCTCCCCGTATCACCCATAAAAACCTGGGCCGGATAAGCATTGTACCACAAAAATCCAAGGCATGCACCAACAAACGCAGTACAGAAAATCACAAGCTCACCAAGGTTAGGGATGTACATAATATTGAGGTAGGTACTAAAGTCGACACGGCCCGACAGGTATGCCAGGATGGCCAACGCCAGCCCTATAATCCCGGAAACGCCAGCAGCGAGCCCGTCGATACCATCCGTGATGTTAGCACCGTTGGATACTGCTGTGACGATGAGGATAACAATCAGCACGTAAACGATCCAGGTATAATTGGACGGCACAAAGGGTAGCAACTTGTTATAATCAAGCTCATTGTTCTTCACAAAAGGTACCGTAGTCTTGGTTGATTTAATTTCTCTATAGGCAGCTTGATTTTCCACGGGTTCCTGAAGGTCCTGCACTTCGATACTGGCAGATACAGATGGTGCCACTTCGCGTATAACTACGTTACTGTTAAATTGAAGCGTAAGTCCAACGATAAGTCCTAATCCTATTTGCCCGATGATTTTAAAACGGCCAGCTAATCCCTCTTTGTTTTTCTTGAAGACTTTAATGTAATCGTCTACAAAACCTATTAGGCCTAGCCAGCACGTGGCCGTAACCAGCAGTATGACATACACATTATTTAGTTTGGCAAACAAAAGTGTAGGAATAAGAATACCTGCAATAATTATAATACCACCCATTGTGGGCGTTCCCCTCTTCTGCAATTGCCCCTCCAGTCCAAGATCGCGAATATGCTCTCCAACCTGTTTTTTGTGCAATGCATTGATTAAGGTCTCACCGAAAGTGATCGTAATCAACAATGAGACAAAGGCTGCCATACCTGCCCTGAACGAGATGTATTGAAATACTCCTGCGCCAATCAGGTCAAATTGTTTATCCAGATAATCGAATAAATAGTATAGCATTCTCTTAATTACTCAATTTTCAAATAGCTTGGACATTCTCACTACTACCTCCCTATCATCAAAAGCATGTTTAAATCCCTTAATCTCCTGGTATTTTTCATGACCCTTGCCCGCGATAAGTATGATGTCTTTGTCTTTTGCCATCATACATGCTGACTTGATTGCCTCTTCCCGATCGGGCATTACTAACGTCTTTCGCACATCGGATGGCCTAATACCTCGCTGCATTTCTTTTATGATTTCCATTGGGTCTTCATCCCTTGGGTTATCAGATGTTAATACAACCTTGTCACTCAACCTGCAGGCAATGGAGGCCATCAATGGACGTTTAGTCCTGTCCCGATTTCCGCCGCAGCCTACCACGGTAATTATTTGCTCATTTCCTGTTCTGAATTGTGCAATTGTTTCCAAAACATTCTGCAAGGCATCAGGTGTGTGCGCGTAGTCTACAATTGCGGTAAACCGGGAACCGGGAACAACCAATTGAAATCTTCCCACGGCTCCTTCCAATGCAGACAGTCTGGTTAGGACCTGATCACTTTCCTGATCGAGTAAAATGGATGTGCCATAAACGGCCAGGATATTGTAGGCATTGAAATCACCCACGAGCTTAAACCAAACATTCTTTCCTCCAATCTCCATTTCCAGTCCTTCTATAGAATTTGTTATGATTTTTCCTTTAAAATCAACCATCTTCTTCAGGCCATACGTATACTTTGTCGCTTTGGTGTTTTGTAACATTACCATACCCCGCTTATCATCCGCATTTACAAGCGCAAAGGCATCACTTCCTAAATCATCAAAATACTTTTTCTTTACCTTTATATAGTTTTCAAAAGTTTTGTGATAATCCAGATGATCATGCGTTATGTTGGTGAAGATGCCCCCTGCAAATTTTAAACCCGAAATACGCTCCTGATCAATTGCATGTGAACTCACTTCCATAAAAACATGCGAGCATCCCGCATTCACCATAAGGCCAAGCAATTCATTCAATTGGATAGGATCGGGCGTAGTGTGGGTAGCGACAAATACTTCGTTATCGATCCTGTTTTCAACGGTGGACAATAGTCCTGGACGATGCCCAAGCGACCCAAAAAGTTTATACAATAGTGTCGCCACTGTTGTTTTGCCATTTGTTCCGGTAACGCCGATTAACTTCAGCTTTTCTGATGGGTTGCCAAAATAATTAGATGCAATAATTCCCAATGCGTCGGCGCTATTCTTCACCGTTACGTATGTGATGTTATCAAGAATTGTATCTGGTAGTATTTCACAAACCACAGTCGTTGCACCAGCATCAATCGCTCCAGAAATGTATTCATGCCCGTTTGACAAAGTACCCTTAACGGCAACAAACAAAAATCCTGCTTGTGCTTTGCGTGAATCAAAACAAATACCTTTTACGGCCCGATTCATGTCGCCTGAGCTGGAGGTGAGTGATACTTTGTACAATATTTCTTTTAATTCAGGCACGGGTATTTATAATTACATATTGTTAGGTGTCCTTATATTCTATCCAAGTTTTATATAAATCCTTCCAGCTTTACCAACTCGCGTGCCCACTGCTAAAGACTGCTGGACTACCCTTCCCTTGCCTTCATAAGAAACATGCAATCCTGTGCTTTCCAAAAGGAACAAAGCATCACGAAATGTCATTCCCATCACATTTGGAACATATCCTTTCCCGATTGATGACTTACTCCAATTCACACCTGTCCCATTACGCGATGAACGGACCCACACTTCATCCGTTTGAGAATGATTGGAGATACCCAGTTCATTGCACAGCATTGTTAACTCTTGCTGTTTACCAGCACGTATCACCGGAAGAACTTCTTGCGCCGCAAATTTCTTACCGTCCATTGGTTGATGAAGATTGATATCCCTAGCGTAGATATTATCAGCAATTTCCTTGAATACAGGTGCCGCTACGTTGCTACCGTACTGGTACCATCCTCTTGGATTCTTGATTAAGACAATAGCACTGTACTTCGGCGCATTGGCCGGGAAATATCCTACGAAGGAGGTAATGTATTTTTTAGTATAACGACCTTTCTCAAGAATTTGAGCCGTTCCGGTTTTGCCAGCTATCCTATAGTGCGTACCCTTTATATTCTTAGCTGTCCCGTTTTCCACAACACCCTCCAGTAGCACTTTTAGCTTTGCCAATGTCTTTCGCGAACAGATACTTTTATTTATAACTTCGGCGCTGAAAGTTTCCTCCTCCTCATCTGCTCTTTTAATA
Source organism: Cyclobacteriaceae bacterium (assembly GCA_029858965.1). Lineage (GTDB taxonomy): Bacteria > Bacteroidota > Bacteroidia > Cytophagales > Cyclobacteriaceae > Chryseolinea. The sequence goes on along the minus strand of JAOUDZ010000046.1, from coordinate 7,162 downwards.
GACTTAACAAAGAGAGGTTTAATCATAACGCCATTGTTGGCTACCGCGTTGTACAGTGCGAGGGTGTGCAATGGGGTGGTCTCAAAACCATAACCATAAGCCATCCACGGCAAACTAATTCCACTCCAGCCTTTTTGACCGGGTCGCTTGATTTTTGGAGTAGGCTCGCCCGTTATTTGAAGCCCCAGAGGTTCGGACTGCTTAAGTCTGTCCAGGTAATCAACAAACTTCTGCGGCCGCAATCCAAAATGCTTATCAACAAGTTTTGCCATAGCAACATTAGAAGAATGCTCGAATGCCTCCTGTACAGACACACGGCCTAAACCACCCTCTTCATGGTCGCGTACGGTCTTGTTGTAGAAATTAAATTCCCCATTACCCGTATCAATGCTATCATTTAATTCAACGGGGCTATCTTCCAATAGCGCAATCATTGTGACTAGTTTAAACGTGGAGCCGGGTTCAAATAATTGACCCGTTGCAAAATTGAATTTCTCAGAAAATTCACCTCTTCCATTATTGCTAAGATTAGAGATAGCTTTTATCGCACCTGTTTTAACATCCATTACCACAATTAGTCCATCTTCAGCGTTGTGCTGCATCATCGCCTTATGCAGTGCAGTCTCAGCCACATCCTGCAGATTAATGTCTAGTGTAGTCTGGAGGTCCAAACCATTGATCGCCTTTACGTTATTTGCATCAAATACCGGTTTCCATACACCACCGGCAATTTTTTGGTAGTATGCGTATCCATCCTGCCCGCCTAGCTGATCCTTAAAACTATATTCGAGTCCCGCCCCTTTGTCGTTCTCATTAATAAATCCAATTGTTCTGCGGCTTAGATTTGCAAAAGGATGGTATCTGACATCCATTTTTTCAAAAATGGCGCCTCCACGTAGCCTTCCTTCACGAAAAATTGGCCATCCGGTCATTATTTTTTTATCCTGATAATTAATCCGCTTTCGGTTCAGGATTACGTATTGCTTTCCCATCGCCCGCGCATCAACCAACATGCGTTTGTAGTCCGTTTTAGACTGATCTTTAAAGTATCGGGAAAGGTGATAGGCGAGCGAATCAACACCCTTCCGGAAAACTTCGTCCTTCGGCAGGGTTGCATCAAATGCTATTTGGTAGAAGGGTAAGGAAGTGGCTAACAGACTTCCATTATCCGAATAAATATTTCCCCGAGTGGCTTTCACGCGCTTATAATCGAACGAAATGCGCTCACCCATTGCTGCCCACCGCTCGCCCTGAACAAACTGAATGTGACCTATCTTCCCCACCACAGCAAAGGCAAAAAGCATCACAAATAGAAATGCTATGCGAACACGCAACAATATGGACTTCTTAATATTCACCTTTTTCTATCGCTACTTTATAGGGAGGTTTTAAACTTTCCTTTAAGCCAAGTGCTTTTACCTTTCGCGCGACCTCTGATTGCTTGCTGGCAAACATGAGATCGGATTTCAATGTTGTATAATCGGCCCGAAGATCCTCCACCTCGGCCCTGATGGTATTGATTTTACGCACGGTCTTTTCAGCATAATGCGTATTGCTGATATACACCAATCCGAGCACCATAATGAAAAGGATTTTTGGCAGATACTGAACCGGAAAGCCTTCTTCAAAGTAACTTTCCAATTTCAGCTTCTTCTCCAATCCAGCGAACATACCTTTGCCTGGCCTGACGTTTGAATGAGTTTTGATTTTAAATTTGTTCTCCATCATCTTTACGCACTATCTATTATTCATCCAATTCTCTCAGCTATCCTTAACTTCGCACTCCTTGCGCGACTATTTTGTTCAATCTCTTCTGCTGAAGCCTCTATAGGCTTTCTGTACAGCACCCTAAAGGGTTTGATTTCATTTCCATAAAAATCTTTCTCTACTTCCCCGTACACTTTTCCTTTATTCATATAATTCTTTACCATGCGGTCTTCCAGTGAATGGTAGGACATCACTACCAATCGACCGCCACTATCAATTACTTCGCCACATTGGTGCAAAAAATATTCAAGCGCTTTCATTTCTTGATTTACTTCAATGCGTAGCGCCTGAAACACCTGGGCGAAATATCTATTCTCCTTTCCACGTGGTGTGATAGATTGAAGGGCTGCCTTAAGATCATCTGTTCTTACAAATGGCTTTTGCACCCGATGCTGGACCACTAATTTTGCGGCAGTCTTTGCATTCTTCAATTCACCATACATCCCGAAGACTTTATGGAGTTGCTCTTCACTGTATTCATTTAGGATTTTTGCCGCTGTCACCGAAATGGTCCTATCCATTCGCATATCCAACGGCCCGTCAAATCGCGTGGAAAAACCTCTTTGAGGCGAATCAATCTGATGAGAGGAAACACCCAGATCGGCGAGGATACCATTTACTTTGGTTATCCCATTCAATTTGAGGTACCGCTTCAAATACATGAAGTTGGCTGAACAAAATGTTAAAGAACGATGCTTAATATTTTCAGCTTGTCGCTTTGCATCTTCATCCTGATCAAAGGCGATTAATCGGCCCCCTTTCAGGTATTCAAGGATTTTCAAACTGTGGCCTCCCCCTCCGAACGTTGCATCAACATAAATACCTTCAGGATCAATGTTGAGGCCATCGATACATTCTTGAAGCATTACAGGTTTGTGATATATATTCATAAGCCCTTAGCTTCAAGCTACCAGCCTCAAGTCCTACTCCGTCAAATATTTCTCCGCCAACTTCGACAACTCACTTGTGTCTTTTATCAGGTGCTTCTCATAGATGGCTGGATTCCACACCTCAACCTTATTCCCCATGCCGACGAGAACTACATCCTTTTCAAGCTGGGCATATGCAAGCATGTTCTTCAGAATCACAAATCGGCCGTTTGCATCCAACTCCACCGTGGCTGTTCCCGAAAAGAAATTCCGCTGCAGTTTGCGGTATTCCTCATTGAACTCACTCAACCCTGATATTTTTGAAAACACTTTCTTGAACTCCACCATCGGGTAAATAATCAGACACGGCTCGAACCCTCTCCGAATAACAAGCTCGTTGCCCTCACCCGATGGCAATTGAGCTTTTATCCGGGAAGGCAAAACAAGCCTACCCTTGGAATCTAGCTTACTTTCATACTCACTGGTGAAGAAGGTCATGACGTAGTGGTTGTCTTACTTCCCCCCGGCTACTGTCGGGGTTCTCCTAAGCAAACATATATAAATTTATCCCACTTTCAACCACTTTGACCCACATTTTTACATTATTGTGCATATTCCGACCTAGAATGCCGCCCAGAAGCACTTTTCAACAGTCTAAAATGGCATGAATTAACGTACTGCGCCTGTATCGATCAGTTTTTTGATGCCTTGAGGACTCAACTGAAGCGATTTTGCCAGTATCTCGACAGTGTGCTCTCCAACGTGGGGCGGTGGGAGAAAGTGGGGGGATTCTTTTGGGTTTGAACCTATATATGTTTTCACACCGATTCTGTCAGCAGCATGGAACAAAAGCTCCTTTGCTTCGTCCATTTCAAATACCTGTTGCATGTCCTGGATGATACCGGCCGGAATTCTAGCCCTGTTTAGGGCCCGCATAATAGTATCTGTACTAAATCCTTTTAGCTTTTCCTGCAGTGACTTATGCAACAAAACCCTGTTGGAAACGCGCAATGAGTTGGTTTTGAAATTTGGGTCTCTTGCCATTTCCTGGATTTCAAGTACGGCACATAAAGCCTGGAACTGCTTATCATTGCCAATTGCCAGTAGGATTTCGCGGCCTTCAGCGGTGGTAAGAACGTCGCCATAAGGAGCGATATTAGGATGTGCCGAGCCTTGTTTTTGTGGAATTTTACCACCTACGAGCCAATTCGATGCCTGGTTTGCCAGAGATGCAATGGCCGCCTGAATCAAGGAAACTTCAACAAAATCTCCCTGTCCGGTTTTGGCCATTCGCAGCATGGCCAATAGAATCCCTTCCTTCAGATGATGTGCAGCTAAAATATCAACCAACGCTACCGGCATCTTCAAAGAGGCCCCACCCGGCTCACCATTCATGAACATGAACCCTGCCTCAGCCTGTATTACAGCATCATATCCCACACGCGAATTGTCAGCCCCATACCCTGTAATCTGGCCATAAATCAATGTTGGATTTACTTTTCTGAGCGTTTCGTAATCGACGCCCATTTTTGCCGCATCTCCAGGTTTATAACTGGCAATTACCACATCCGATTGTTGCGCAAGTCGCAGGAGAATATTCCTGCTTTCCGAATTATCCAGATTCAAAGCGATCGATTTCTTCCCCCAGTTTACCGAACAGAAATAAGCAGATCGATCGTCTGTTGCCTCCCCCGAGGCTTTCCACGTTCGCGTTACATCTCCACCGGATTTAGCATTTTCCACCTTAATTACCGTGGCGCCTAACTCTGCAAAGAACTGGCCTACAGCCGGCCCCGCCAACACGGAAGCCAACTCTAATATCTTGAGGTCCTTAAACATGATCTAAATTGATTGCAATCGCTGATTTTTGCCATAATTCATACATCATCCCAAATTGTAAATCATTTCTCGCATTTTTGTGTTTTTTGATCCACAAAACAGCAGGATGAAGAGAATTTGGCTAGTATTCTTGGTTTATGCAGGCCTGATTGGGTGCTTTGCGAAAAAAGAGGCCGTCAACGCGCTGAAGACTGGTACGTGGAGGGCCGTAATCAATATCCAAAGACAGGAGCTACCTTTCAATCTTGATATAGAAATGGTCCCGGAAGTTGGCTATCGCATGTATATAATAAATGCTGAAGAAAGGATTTTACTTGATGAGATCACTGTAACCAGCGATTCAGTGGATATTGTACTACACCTCTTTGATGCCAATATTAAAGCACGAATCCTGGGCGACACGTTGCGTGGTGAATTCATCCTGAATTACGCAACAGACTATCGAATTCCCTTTCAGGCTGTATTTGGCCAATCGTATCGTTTTGAAAAGAAGACCAGCGAGGAACCTACGCCTGATTTTTCAGGAAAGTACTCCGTTCAATTCATTCACGAAACGGATACCATTCCGGCGGTAGGTATTTTTGAGCAGCACGGGGACAACCTAACAGGAACTTTCCTTACCCCGACCGGGGACTACCGGTATTTGCAGGGGAGCGTAGGAAATGGCGGGCTTTTCCAACTCAGTACGTTCGATGGCAACCACGCCTATCTGTTTACCGCGCACAAGGAGCCAGCGGGAAAGCTAATCGGCGAATACTACTCGGGAAAGACCCTAAAAGAAATATGGATAGCAGAAAAAAATGAAAATGCTCAATTACCCGATGCGGATAAACTCACCTACCTGCAAGAAGGGCATGATCGCATTACTTTCAGTTTTCCGGATATTGAGGGAAAAACCGTCAGCCTCGATGATGGCAGGTACAAAAACAAAGTAGTGATCCTTCAACTCTTTGGGACGTGGTGTCCTAACTGCCTGGATGAAACAAAGTTTTTGACATCCTGGTACGACGCGAACAAAAACCGGGGCGTAGAAATCATCGGCCTGGCATATGAACGAAAGGATGATTTTACGTATGCCCGTGATCGCGTACAGAAGATGATCGGAAAGTTTGATATCCAATATGATGTTGTCATAGCAGGCACTGACGATAAGGCTGCTGCTTCGAAAACATTGCCTATGCTGCATGAGATAATAAGTTTTCCGACTACAATCTTTATCGGCAAAGACGGAAAAGTAAAAAAAATACATACGGGATTTTCGGGGCCTGGAACAGGAAAGTATTATGAAGTGTTTATTCAGCAGTTCAACGAAACTGTAAATGATCTCTTAAAAGATGATCTACCTTTGATGTAGAATTGTGATTGGGCATCGATACGGTTAGTCCTGATTACTGGTCTTCCAGTAGTGGTTTGAAATTGTAGAAATGGTCTTACATATAAAAGAATGAAACAACGTGTCGTTGTCGGCTTGTCGGGCGGAGTAGATTCCAGCGTAGCCGCGTACCTGCTGAAAGAGCAGGGTTACGATGTAATTGGCATGTTCATGAAAAACTGGCATGACGATTCCGTTACCATCAGCAAAGAGTGCCCCTGGCTTGACGACAGCAATGACGCCATGATCGTAGCGCAGCATTTGGGCATTCCCTTTCAGGCAATTGATTTAAGCAAAGAATATAAAGAGCGGATTGTTGACTACATGTTTGCTGAATATCAACGGGGCCGAACCCCCAACCCTGATGTACTGTGTAACCGCGAAATTAAGTTTGACATTTTCCTGAAGGCTGCGCTAAGATTGGGAGCTCAGTTTGTAGCCACAGGCCACTATGCACGCAAAACGACAATACAAAAGGGAGGCAAGACAATCTATCAACTATTGAGTGGAAAGGATCCCAACAAGGATCAAAGTTATTTCCTTTGCCAATTGACACAAGATCAACTTTCAAGGTCGCTATTCCCAATAGGCGAAATATTGAAGCCTGAAGTCAGGGCAATAGCCAAACGTATCAGCATGGTAACGGCTGACAAGAAAGATTCTCAGGGCTTATGCTTTGTCGGGAAAGTGCATTTACCCGAATTCTTACAGCAACGGCTGCAGATCAAAAAAGGAAAAGTTATAGAGATTCCCGCCGATGCGGCCGTGTTTGGAGATGGTATCGAAAGTGAAGATCTGAAAAATATAACTGCGCCGTATGATCTTGCGCCGGAATACGGTGAGGCGATCGGTGAACACCAGGGAGCCCACTACTATACTATTGGTCAGCGCAAAGGTCTGAATCTTGGGGGGTTCGAAAAGCCTTTGTTCGTGATTGGTACAGACACAGATACAAACACTATCTATACCGGGATGGGTGAAGATCATCCAGGCCTCTACCGTAAGGGTTTGTTCATACCAACGGAAGACGAACACTGGGTGCGCAAAGACCTCCAACTTTCCGTCGGAACGTCAATAAAGTATGAGGCAAGAATCCGATATCGTCAGCCGTTAACGCCCTGCACACTGCACAAGCAGGCAGAGGGGCTATACATCATTTTTGATAAACCACAGAAAAGTATTACACCAGGCCAGTTTGCTGCCTGGTATGCGGGTGAGGAATTGGTCGGATCTGGCGTAATTGCATAAATAACCCACTACGAAGGTGTTTGAATAAAACAGCATGAGCTTTCCAAAATACTGACCATTGCTGGCT
>JAOUDZ010000155.1 GCA_029858965.1 Cyclobacteriaceae bacterium | reverse complement strand
CAAGGGCATTCTAGCCCAGGTAAGGTTCCTCGCGTATCATCGAATTAAACCACATGCTCCACCGCTTGTGCGGACCCCCGTCAATTCCTTTGAGTTTCACCGTTGCCGGCGTACTCCCCAGGTGGATTACTTATCGCTTTCGCTTGGCCGCGTACTGTATATCGCACACAGCGAGTAATCAACGTTTACAGTGTGGACTACCAGGGTATCTAATCCTGTTTGATCCCCACACTTTCGTGCCTCAGCGTCAGTTACAGCCTAGTAAGCTGCCTTCGCTATAGGTGTTCTTGACGATATCTAAGCATTTCACCGCTACACCGTCAATTCCGCCTACCTCATCTGTACTCAAGCTCTGCAGTATCAATGGCACCCTCTCAGTTAAGCTGACATATTTCACCACTGACTTACAAAGCCGCCTACGCACCCTTTAAACCCAATAAATCCGGACAACGCTTGCCACCTACGTATTACCGCGGCTGCTGGCACGTAGTTAGCCGTGGCTTATTCGTCAGGTACCTTCAATTTACCTCGCAAGGTATTTTTATCCCCTGACAAAAGCAGTTTACAACCCAGAAGGCCGTCTTCCTGCACGCGGCATGGCTGGTTCAGGCTCTCACCCATTGACCAATATTCCCTACTGCTGCCTCCCGTAGGAGTCTGGCCCGTATCTCAGTGCCAGTGTGGGGGATCAACCTCTCAGTTCCCCTACTGATCATCGTCTTGGTGGGCCGTTACCCCGCCAACTAACTAATCAGACGCATGCCCATCCAAAACCACCGGAGTTTTAATCATCTGGTGATGCCACCTAATGATACTATGAAGGGTTAATTCGAGTTTCCCCGAGCTATCCTCCTGTTTTGGGTAGGTTGCATACGTGTTACGCACCCGTACGTCACTCTCTAAGCAATATTGCTACCACTTATACCGTTCGACTTGCATGTATTAAGCCTGCCGCTAGCGTTCATCCTGAGCCAGGATCAAACTCTCCATTGTAATAGTCTTTAATACTTCAACCCGATCTCAAACTTGCGCCTGAAACCTAATCAAAATATACGTCCAGTATCACAGTAACCCTCGCAGGTAACCTGAAACCCAGACTACAATAATTGTCTGAAACCTTAACCCTTTTCTAATTTTATCCTCTTTCAAGAATTAATCGCACTAAACCTATCCATAGGTCCAATGCGGGTCCGCTATCAATTTCCATCCATTCAAAGAACGTGTTAACTCATTGTTCCGAGTTACCTGTGGTTTCTCAACCAAACTCCAAAATCCTTCCGATTTCGGGCCCAATTTCTAAATTGGGAGTGCAAAGGTAATCTAATTGATTCCACTTCGCAAAATTCTCACTGTTTTTTTTACCTACTCCACAACATCCCAAAAGGGTTTCAAATGTAATGCAAGCACATAGGACCCAAAAATATTTTAGGGATTAGTTATCCACATTCTGCATGACATCGAAAGAGCAGTGCCCGTCACCTAAAACAGCCAAAACAAGGAGGTACTCAGACCAAACCTTCATAGCTTCCTTTTCTTGAATAAGGGAACAGTGCTGCAAGGCTCACCAAACATCAAACTCGACGCATGCGGCATGAGTTTATTGGTTGCCTCCACGTAAACGGCAACCGGAACATTCACCTTGCTGCACCCCTTGATGACTACCTTGGCACCTTTGAACTGAGACCAATTCACTCCGGCAAGCCGCTCTTGAAACAGTGTGATTTCCAAGTCATCCAATGTCCCAAACATAACCCGTCGGGCAAAGGGCTGAAGGGAAATCGCCAGCAACATATAGGCCCAAGTTGGCACGATAGCATCTGCAGAACAACAAATGGCAACAAACTTGTCTTGATATTGTGCCCAGTTGTGGTTCCTGGTAAACTCCCGAAAATCTTTTTCTCTAATTATCAAGCCCTGGAAAAGTTGATCCTTAATATCAAAAAGAATTCTCTCGCCGGGTTGAAAATATTGTTCCAGGTCGAACGTGACAAGCGCACTGGCTGCAACTTTATTTATAATTTGATCATGTTCCTTTTCCATGCTGGTCTTATAACATAAGTACTAGGCAATTTTGTTCGGAAGGACACTTTTTGCCGCAGCCGTTTTTACCCGAAACGCCTTTAAATAAAACGGTTCAAAAGTAATGATGTCTTCAAAATCATCATCATGAAACTTTGCGCATGCAATAGTACCCATACTTGCCGCGGAAGGCCGGATACCATGAACAAAGACGGCGTTATCATGTCTTATGACGGCTTCACATTTCTCTGCACCATTCCCAAAAAAAATGATTCGATTTGCATTCAACTCCTTCTCGAAACTTTTTTCATCTATAATCTTAGCTTCTACGCCTTGAAGCACATTTTTTTCTGCATCTGAAAGTCTGCAGTATACCTCCATTCTGCGCGCATCAATCATAGGACATAGCCAGGCCCTGGTAATGTTAGTCTTGTTTAGCTGTGCTGCCAGCAGTTCCAGTGTATTAACTGCAATCAGCGGAACAGACAAAGCATAACAAAGTCCCTTTGCGGTCGAAACACCAATACGCAAGCCAGTGAATGAGCCTGGTCCTGAAGAAATAGCTATTGCATTAACTTCAGTCAATGCTATATCTGCTATACTAACAAGTTCATCAATTAAGATCGCAAGTTTGGCCGCGTGCGCCTGTTCGCGATGAAGCTCCGCAGTAGCAATTAGCTTTTCATCATCGTGCAGCGCCACCGAGCAGACGGTGGTAGACGTCTCAAGGCTTAGGATTATGGCCATCGGTTGGCGAAAGCGTTTTATGATATACCTCTGTGTCGTGGAGAACCCTACGTGCTTCTGTAATCGTATTATCCCTATTCAATGAAACCGAAGCTTGTCCTTCATTCAAAGCGTAATGGAAGGCGATCTGTTCTTCTAAAATTTCCATTATCTCAGCTTTGAATTTTATAAAATCAGCTGCTTTTGCAGCCCCTATCTTATCTTTCAAGTTGTTTATTGCTGCTTCAAGGTACGGATAATATCGCTCTCGCCTGGCTGCTTCAATGAGCTGTTTCGTGCTTTCCTCAATTTCCATGGAGTAGGCAAATTTTTGTGCTTTTAGAAAACCCAGGAAGTCACTATAATCTTTGTCAGAAAGATGAAATAAGCTCAAATCGGGCATATCCGGATTTTCAGAACAATATTTTGAGGCAAACTCAAACACCACTCCAGCATTCACAAGCGATGCCGTAACACTACCGACGTATTCACTCTCTGTAACGATATCTGGATCAAGTCCACCTCCATCATACACCTTTCTTCCATGCTTGGTTTTGAATTCTGATTTCAACGAATCCTCCATACGCAAAGCTGAACCATCTTGCTTTCGATGTGTGTAGTCCACAGCTTGTATACATCGTCCGCTTGGAATATAATATTTCGCAGTGGTTACTTTTAGTTGTGAATTGTACGCCAGCGGTCTTGTCGTTTGAACCAACCCTTTACCATACGTTTTTTTGCCGATCAATATTGCCCGATCGTAATCCTGCAATGCCCCTGCAACAATCTCGGAAGCTGAGGCGCTCTCTTCGCTGACCAGGACAACCAAGGGAATTTCAGTATCAATCGGATTGTTTAGGGTTTTATAAGACTTGTTCCAATTCTCCACTTTGCCTTTCGTGAATACCACCTCCTGTCCTCTGGGTACAAATATATTCACAACATTTACAGCCTCCTGGAGCAGTCCCCCCGCATTATCACGCAAGTCAAGAATAACACTTTTTGCCCCTTTTTGTTTCAGCCCAAGCAACGCATTCGACACTTCCCTGCCAGCCCCGGGCGTGAAGTCATCAAGCTTGATGTATCCGACCCCTGATTCAACCAATCCGGCATAAGCCAGGTTACTGAGTGTGATTTTTTCGCGCCGTATCGTAACCTTTAAATCCTCTTTTTGCCCCTGACGTTTCAGTCGTATTTCTACCTCCGTCATGGGTTTACCTTTTAGGAGCGTGCTGATGTAAGCAGTAGATTTCCCCTGAACTTTTTTCCCGTCGATAGAAATTAGTTCATCACCAACCTTAATGCCTGCTTTAAAGGCTGGGAAATTTTTGTAGGGATGTGTGATGACTGCCTTATTATTTATTACGCCAATCAACGCACCGATACCTCCATATTGACCGGTAGTTGTTATGCGAAAAGATTCTAGCTCATCCTCAGAAATATAGTCAGTGTACGGATCAAGCGATTCAAGCATACCTTCAATTCCTTTGCGGATGAGTTTTTCAGGGTCAACTTCATCGACATAATACGCGTTGACCTCTTTAAAGAGGGTCGCAAAAATGTCCAGGCTTTTAGCAATGTCAAAATATTTCTCAACAGGTTTTCGAAACGAAAAACTTATCAACACCACGGTTCCTAAAATGATCGGCCATTTAAATCTTCTCCACATGTTCAAGCCGTTTAAAGGTCTTTACTAATCTTTCCTGGATTTCTGCGGAAGGCAAAATGTCTTTCACACTATAAATATAGGCAATGACTAATTTGTTCTGAACCGGGAGCAAACCCTTATTGATGCGATAGGCCTCACGAATTCTCCGTTTAATCAGGTTTCTATCCACAGCCCGCTTAAAATTTCTCTTGGAAACTGAAATCATGATCTGATGGCAAGGGTAATCCTGATCTGGATTGGGCATATAATAAACCTTGAATGGATATAAATAAAAAGAGGAACCCTTGTCGAAGAGTTCCTGAATAAGTTTTTCTTTTGAAAGTCTTTCTTCCTTGCGGAATGTAAGTTTCCCCATGAGTTGAAGTTAATCAATCTCCTTCGGGGACTGGTTAGCCGGAAGGCGATTATTTGTGCTTTACTGTTTTTTCGCTGGAAACGGTAAGTTTTTTGCGGCCATTTCTTCTGCGATTTGCCAACACTCTGCGACCATTCGCTGTTGCCATTCTTTCACGGAAACCGTGCTTATTTTTTCTTTTCGTGCGGGAAGGTTGATATGTACGTTTCATCGCGTTAGTTAATTAGCCTTCAATAAAGGGCTGCAAAGATGCCGAGGATTTTCTTGATTTACAAGATTCGCCGAGTTGATTTACTGGATTCTTGGCCCTAATTACACCTGAAAGGTTGATTTTCAATTACTTAAGGAATCAAATCTGCCAATACACTCCTGGCTTGCTGGGGTTCAAGCCTGGGACCAAATTGGGTAACTACCCTCGAAGATGCCAGCGAAGCTAGCTTTCCTGCTTCTGCGAAGCTATGAGCGTGGGTAATCCCATACAGGAATGATCCCGAAAACATGTCTCCTGCGCCATTTGTATCCAGTGCCTTTACTGCATAAGGCTCTATATTAATAAATGTATCACCATCAAATATAAGCGCGCCATTTGCCCCCAGTGTGATGGCAAAGCGCTTTGCTACTTCCCGCAACTTCTCGCGCGCCTCAGCTATCGAGTTTGTTCCAGTAAAGATCATAGCTTCTTCTTCATTGCAGAACAAAAGATCAACACTTGCCCCTACAATCTCCTGCATTTGTTGCGCGAAATATTTGACCATACTTGGATCAGAAAATGTTAATGCAACATCTATCTTGTTTCTTTCCGCAATTTTCTTGGCCTCTTTCATTGCCGCAAGTCCTTTTGGACTTGCAACAAGGTACCCTTCGAGGTATACGTAGGAAGAATTCTTGATGGCTTGTTCATCCAAATGCTCGGGTGATAGAAAGGAGCTAACACCCAAAAACGTGTTCATGGTCCGGTGTGCATCGGGTGTAGTCATAACCAGACACCGTCCTGAATGTCCTTCCGGACAATCTTCATGATTAAGGTTGGTGTCAACCCCATTGCGCCTGATATCGTCTAAAAAGAACTTCCCCAGCTCGTCGTTTGCGACAAGGCACGAATAAAAGCTGCTCCCTCCAAATTGATTAACCGCCACCACAGTATTGCCCGCCGAACCACCACCTGACAATTTACTTTTTTTCATGTCGATTACCTTCATCAACTCAAGCTGCCGTCTTTCATCCACCAGTGTCATTACGCCCTTTTCAATACCATTTTTCTCAAAGAAGTCATGCTCTACTTCCGTTACTATGTCAACGATGGCGTTGCCTACTCCATAAACATCATACTTTTTCATGCTAAAAGTTTTCGCAATGATAGGCAAAAGCGGGAGTAAATCCGTCTGCAAATAGCTGTTTTTCCTGCGCAGCAGCCATGCCGAACGCTATTACCGGGCATCTTTATTTTGAATGCTCAAAGTCATCTTATAGGCCCTTGCGCGATCCGGATAGTCCGTTATGAAACCATCGACACCCATGCCTTTCAGCGAAAGCATATCCGATACTTCATTGACGGTCCAGGGTATAACACGAATCTTTTGCTGATGCAGGTAGTTGACCTCCCCTCTTGATATCGATTTGAAATCGGGACTGTATATTGAAGGCTTGAATCCAAGGTTTTTGAGATCAGCCTCAACTGATTTTGCCTCATCGACCAATGCAGAAAGTCGTATCTCAGGATATTTTTCATGCCAATACTTCAACACCCTGAAATCAAAGGACTGAATTACCAACCTGTCCAATGGAATATATTCATCAACGAGGTTATAGACCAGATCGGAATATTCTTCAATAGCAGGATGAAACCGCTTATCTCCTTCCGGTGCGCTTTTAATCTCGATGTTGTAGTCTACTTCATACGATGCATTGCTTTTGATCTGCCTTTCAATAGCGACAATAACATCACGAAGCAATGGCTTTGAAACTTTCACTTTTTCCTGGTCCGGAAAATCATCATTTCTTTTTGATCCGCAATCAAACGCGCTTACCTCCTCATAGGTAAGCTGGTAAATATTGAATTTTTTTTCCTCTTTTTCAGTGTAACTATTTCCTTCGGGATCCAAACAAATGGTTGACGACATCCAGGGTTCGTGCGACACAACCACCTGATTGTCCTTCGTAATCGCGACGTCAAGCTCTACAGTCGTAACGCCCAAATCAAGCGCCAATAAAAATCCCTGAATCGTGTTCTCCGGCTTCAAGCCTCGCGCCCCACGATGTCCCTGGATATCAAAAGTGGGAATGTATTGGCTGGCAGAAGTAAATGCCATTAATAAAGCACTGATTAAACTGAAAAATCGAATCGTCATGTTTCAAAGATAAGGGCAAGTGGAACACTCTACCAAGTACAGCGGTGAAGACCAACGATTTCCCCGATTGAGCTATCGTATTGCCGATCCTTGTTCATGTTTTACGCTGCCTGCCGTTCTATTGCCATCTCCATAATCTAAACGGGCTGGTGAAAGCAATGAAACAGGGCCCTTCTAACTGCTATTCCAAACTATGCTCAAGCACCAGTAGCCCGGTCTGGAATAATTTACAGCACTGTGGATCAGGGCAGGAATATTTGTGTCAGCTGATGATGGTGCGCATTGGCAACCTTCAAACGCTGGATCAAAGAATTTCACTGTGCGATGCTGTTATGCGAATTGTTTGATTTACTTGCTGGCACCGACAGTGGAATAATCGGGGTCTCTTGCTATCGTTACTAATCAGTCCACTTGTGACGAAAGATCTTTCATTAGTTCTTTTTACTAACCTCTCCGTTCTTCAAATTTGAAA
>JAOUDZ010000045.1 GCA_029858965.1 Cyclobacteriaceae bacterium | reverse complement strand
TACCGCAACCCTGTCCCTTACCGGGGTTACCGCTGCAATGACCACCTACCAGTATCGTGCCGTGGTTACCGGCACCTGCGCAGCAACCAACAGTGCGGCAGCTACCCTTACGGTGAACCGTGTTCCGGATGCATTGGCTTCTGATGCTTCCATCTGCAGCGGCCAGACAACAAACATAAGTATCACAAATCCAAACCTGGTACCCTCGACAACCTTCACCTGGTCGATACAAAGTGCATCTAACGTTTCGGGTGCTTCTGTAGGTGCTGGCAACTTAATTGCCCAAACATTAACATCAACCGACGGTATTAATACCGGAACCATAACCTATCTTATTCAGCCATCAGCTGGGGGATGCAATGGAATTCCATATGCGGTTAATGTGATCGTAACACCGATTCCTGATGTTGCTGCATCCCCTCAAACAATCTGCTCGGGAACCAGCACTAGCGTTACCCTTACAAACCCAAACGGCGTGTTTGGCACTACCTATAGCTGGACGACGTTGAACCCCATAAATGTAGCAGGTGAATCAGCAGGTAGTGGTACCGTAATTAGCCAGGTATTGTCATCAGCCGATGGAATTAGTCCGGGCAGCGTTACGTACAGGATAACGCCCACAGCCAACGGATGCGCAGGAAACTTTATCGATGTTGTGGTGACTGTCAGTCCGGAGCCTGTTATCACCAATGCTCCAACATCACTCATACAAGAGATTTGCAGTGGAACTCCGTTAAACTTTCTTCCCGTGTCGACTCCTGGTGGAACAATATTTAATTGGACATCTTTTGTCATTGGTACTCTGACAGGCGTAACAGCAAGTGGCTCCGGGGCAATCATGGATACACCCGTCAATGCAACGAATTCAAGTGCAGTAATTATTTACAACATCGTACCTGTGATTGGTGGCTGCACCGGTGCGGCTGTTAACTTCGTGGTTACTGTCAGACCTGTACCAACAGCGTTAGCGTCTGACCAGATAATATGCAGTGGTCAATCAACAAGTATCAGTATTACCAACCCTAATTTGGTCCCCGGAACAACATATGCATGGACAGCATCCGGGTCAAACACGACTGGTGCATCAGATGGTTCCGGCAACATTATTTCGCAATTACTTACCAGCACTGATGGATTGGCCAATGGCACAGTAACTTATACTATAACGCCTTCAGCCAATGGATGCCCTGGTCCAACATTCGATGTGCTGGTAACCGTGAACCCTATTCCGGTTATGACCAACAATCCGCCCAGTTTATCACAGCAGATTTGCAGCACGGAATCCTTAAATTTTATACCAACGGCCACTATTGGAGGAACAACTTATGCATGGACAAGTACGATAGCGGGTCCTATTTTTGCTGGGTCTGTGACGGCTAGTGGGAGTGGTCCAATTACGGATACCCCACAAAACAATGGTAATGTTTCTGGCACGGTTACCTATCATATTACACCAAGCTTTAACGGATGCAATGGCCTCCCTGTAGACCTGGTCGTTACAGTAAAGCCGCTCCCTTCGGCTACTGGCTCCGACATTACCATTTGCAGTGGTGAAGATGCTGTGATCAATATTCTGCCGACTCCTCAAAATGTAGCGGGAACTACATTTTCATGGATTGCCGTACCAAGCGCAAATATTTCCGGTGCCGCCAATGGAAACGGATCAACAATCAACCAGCAACTCTTTACCACAAATTCTGTTGTCGGTACTGTTGTGTACAACATAACGCCGGCAGCAAATGCATGTGCCGGTCCGGTCACACCAATTACTGTTACTGTTAACCCAGCTCCCACAGTCTTTGCCGGGCTCGACTTTGCTGTTTGCGAGCCGGTTACTATTCCCATTATTGGTTTAATCGGCGGTAGTGCGACAACTGCCACCTGGACGAACGTATCAGGTGCCGGTACAATATCTGCCACAACAGTAGTTGGATCGATAGCCAGCGCTATCTATACCGTTGACCCAGCTGATATTAGCCAAGTAATAACCTTTGTGTTGACTTCCAATGATCCGGACGGTGCCGGACCATGTGTACGTGCCAGGGATGACCTTGATGTCACTATTAATAGACAAGCAAGACTTACGTTGCCAGCGGACTATACAGTTTGTGAGCCGGGTTCAATTAACCTTACCGGAACATTAAGTGGCAGTGCCACTTCAGGGCTTTGGAGCCTGGTCTCGGGTGCAGGTACACTATCCGCTACCAGCGTTACGGGGCTCGAGGCAACTGCCTCTTATAGCGTGGTAGCATTGGACGTTATGAACACGCTGCGTTTCAGACTTACTACAAATGATCCGGATGGCTTTGGCCCATGCGTAGCGGAGTTTGATGAGATCGATATACTCGTGAACGAATCAGCAAAGATCTTTGCAGGAGCGGACTTTGAAGTGTGCGAAGATGGTGTGATAAACCTGTCTGCAACGGCAAGCGGTGCAACGTCAACAGTGCTTTGGAGCGGTGGAAGTGGTGCCTCTCAGTTTTCACCAATAGATAATGTAAACACTACGTACACCTTAACACCTGCTGATATAGCTGCCGGTGGTGTTACACTTACAATAACTACTGATGATCCTGATGGTGCAGGGCCTTGTACGGCTGTATCGGATAATATCTTCGTTAAGATCAATAAGCTACCGGCCGTATTTCTTTCAGGCCTGGAAGCTGTGTATGCGGAAAACAGCGGGCTCGACAACTTAGACGGATTCCCCCTTGGTGGTGTATTCACAGGGCCGGGAATTTTGGCAGGTACAAATATCTTTAATCCCGCAACTGCAGGATTTGGACTTATCACGATCCGCTACACGTATACAGATCCGGCAACATTGTGTACAAACTTTGTGGAGAAAAGCACGATAGTAAATCCGGTGACAAGTGTGGATTTCTTTGTGCTCGAAGATAACCGGCCAAATGCTAGTGGCTTTCCTCAGATTTGCGCAAACCAAAATGAATTGACACTGATTGGTATTCCCCCTGTAAGCGAAGGATATGATCCAACCAAATTCCGCCCGCTTTCTCCAGAGCTTTCTACGCGTATAACCTTTGATGGCGCAAACTGGAAAATTAGTACCAATGGCTTACTTGCCGGAACGTATCAGCTCCAGTACATTTTCACAAATGAGTTTAATGCAACAGACACGCTGACAAAAGACTTGATTGTCTTTTCTGCGCCACAGGCCAATATCGATGTTGGAAACAATTGTATCGAAGATGTTGTAACCTTCACTGAATCTTCAAACATTCCCAATAATCTTTCGGGCGGCGCCATTATTGGCTGGAATTGGTTTTTTGACGAAGCCTCAAACGGAAGTAATGGTCCTGTGCCGGAGCCGCAATATTCATATTTGGTCCCGGGCACAAAAAACATCAGCCTGGAAGTAATTACCGATCAGGGCTGCAAAAATAAGGCATTCAAAACCATCGTCATTGGTAAACTTCCTGCACCTGACTTTACGTGGTCTTCCTATTGTAAAGGTGATAGTACCAGGTTCAAAGATGCTTCTCAATCGGAATTTGGTTCCGTAAATAATTATGTCTGGGATTTTGGTGATGGCCAATCGGATTTTGTGAAGAATCCTGTTCATCAATATGCAAACTTTGGTGTATACGACGTAACCCTTACAGCCTCTACGGATGCGGGTTGCTCTAGTGATACTACCAAACAAGTTTATATTCAGGATCTATTGACACCGCTGCGCAATGCAGGCTATTCTTTGGATTTTGAAAGTGGCCCCAGTACCTGGGTAGCCGTAGCCGACGGGGCAGGCGTAAACAATAGCTGGATCTTTGGTACGCCTACCGGTACGGTGATCAATTCCGCAAATTCTGGTACAAACGCCTGGTGGACCGGCGCAAATGGCGACTCATACTTTAACAATGAAAAATCGTTCGTCATTGGTCCTTGTCTAAACTTAACAGATCTTAAGCGACCGATGATTTCATTGAAGTATTGGGTAGATTCACAGGGAGGATTTGATGGCGCTGTAGTGCAATACTCAACCAACGGTGGAGATACCTGGTCTACAGTGGGGGACGCTGAGGGTGGTGGTATTGAGTGGTATAACAGCCGGAATCTATCAGGTCAGCCCGGTGGGCAGAGCAACTTTGCATGGTCGGATACTACTAGCAAGGTGTGGCAGGATGGCCGCTATAATCTCGATCAGATTCCATTAGCCTTGCGTGATACTGTGATTTTCAGAATAGCCTTTGGTAGCAACGGCGACAATCCATCCGGAAGAGCCCTTAATGGATTTGCCTTTGACGATATCTATATTGGCGAGAAGAACAAAAACGTGCTGGTAGAACATTTCACAAATGTTAATTCGACATCAAGTAATCAGGCGAATGTCTATTTGGAAGATTTGTACCGCGATCAAATAACGAATAAAGACTCCTCTGATTTTATCCCGATCCAATATCATGTGGCCAATCCGGGCTTCGATCAATTAAACGCTGATAATCCACAGGATCCCATCGCGCGGTCTCTGCTCTACGGTGTGTCTCAACCACCAACAACGATAATGGATGGTATTCAGGATAGTTATTTCAACGGCTTTACAGCCAAGATAAATGAGGAAGAACTTGATCGAAGGGCCCTCGAAGATGCTTCCTTTGACATTCGGATTGATACTATTGCCGGACCCGGAACCAATGATGTGATCCGACTTGCAATAACCTACACTTATGTTGATTCACTCAAACCATTGAATACACCGGTAACACTACATGCTGCACTCATAGAGCGCGGAATTAATGGCACAGGGAATGGTAATGTCGTTCGTAAACTGCTCCTCCAAAGTGAGGGACGAACGCTCACCAGATCATGGGTTAAGGGTGATACTGAAATTGCCAATATTCAATATGCGATTGATGTACCCATCGTCGACCCTGACAGTCTTTATATTCTTGGTTTTGTGCAGGAAAAGGACCAGGTTTTGGATTCCAGAAAAATACTGCAAGCGGCAATCGTAAAATCCAATCGGAAAAAAGGGATTACGATCGTAGGCCTCCCGGATGATCCGATCACGGGTGAACTTGCCGACCTAAGTATCTACCCGAACCCTGCTTCAAACTATTTGAATATTACGGTAGGGGGTGATTTGGATCGAAAATACAACTGGATACTCATAGATCAGCGCGGTATTACGATCTTGTCTGGCGAACTTAATCAGGAGTTTTCAAGCGGACCCCAGCGTATTGACGTAAGCGGGATCGCCAATGGCATTTACTTTATGGCCATTCAAACAGGAGATAAGTCAGTTGTGCACCGGAAGATCGCAGTGATGAATAGAAATTAGGCGGGTAATACTTCTTTTGCAAGTTCAGGTAAAATGATGTTGCAGTGATCAATAAAAGCTGAGACTACCTGTGCTACTTCGTCAAGCCTGGTACCAGTCTTACTGTTTTCTTCTATGAAGACGATATTGCTGCGCAAGGCAGTTAGTCCCATGAGCGTAAACGAGGGTTTTATCTGGTGGGCATTTCGTGCCAACTGTGCCCAATCTGCTGATGCCAGTGCGTTCTTCATTTCTTCCAGTTGGGATGGTATACTTTCGGTGAATGTCAATATCATCTCCCGGATGAACTCTTCGTCATTGCCTGACACGGACCTCAGGTATTCCAGATTATAAAGTTTTCTGGTGCTGTCAGATGGTTTCTTCCGTTTCTTTTCTCTGGGCGCAATCTTAAGTTCAGTAAATAACTTTCGATACAAATCATCCGGCGTGAACGGCTTCGGTAAGTAATCGTCCATTCCAGAGGCTATGCATTTATCCACGTCAGCTTTGGTAGCATTCGCTGTCAGCGCTAAGATTGGCACGGCTCCCTGGGGTAATTCCATCTGACGAATGGCTTTTGTCGTTTCATATCCATCCATGATTGGCATTTGAATATCCATGAGGACAACATCGTATTCGTGACTCTTTATCTTTTCAATGGCCACCAATCCATTTTCAGCAGTATCGGTAATACAATGCCAGTTTTTCAACACACTTTTGGCGTATAACCTGTTGATTTCATTATCCTCCACCAACAAAACATAAAGCTGAGCGGCTTTAGCCTCTTTCTTTTCACTGGTATTCCTGGGTGATAATTTGGATATCTTCGTTGCCTTTCCTATGGTGTAAGGTATAAGCACGGTAAAGGTTGAGCCAGTATGTTCTTTGCTTTTAACAGAAATTTTTCCTTTCTGCAATTCGACCAATTGTTTGACAATAGTCAAACCCAGGCCTGTTCCACCATATTTGCGCGTCACACTTGCATCCGCCTGGCTGAAACTTTCAAAGATTGTGTTTAGTTTTTCTTTGGGTATCCCAATACCGGTATCTACAACGTCAATGCGTACCCAGTAAATATCCTTCTGTTGGCGCTCAATGCTGCAAATAACCTTAATAGACCCCGTTTGCGTGAACTTCACGGCATTGCTAATAAGGTTGATGAGTATTTGATTCAATCGAACAGGATCTCCCAACAGAATTCTGTCCAGCTTTTCTTCAACTTCATATTCAATGGAGATTCGCTTTTCCTGTGCCTGATACGCAAACGTACTAATCAGTGAGGGAAGAAAATCCTGTAAATTAAAGGCGATCTTCTCGAACTTCAATTTTCCAGACTCTATCGCCGCCAGATCCAGTATATCGTTTATTATGACAGTCAGATTTTCAGCTGAATGCTTAATTGCACTTAAATAAGTATCACGCTCTTCGGGGCTTGTATTTCTACCCAATAAATTAGCCATCCCCACAATACCGTTGATTGGGGTTCGTATTTCATGACTCATGTTTGCCAGAAACTGCTCCTTTGCCTTTTGCAGCCTCACCAATTCTGCTTCACTTTCTTTGCGCTGGGCAATATCCCTGCAATCCAGAATAAAACCGTCAAGACCTTCCTTGAATTTTAAATTAATAGCATTGAATTCCAGAAAGCGATAGGCGAGATCTTTCCGGCGAAATTGAAATTCAACATTTTCAGAAAATGACCTTTTTTGACTTTGCCTGAACTGTCGTCTTAGATCTTCCAGCGTGTCAGGAAGAACATAATCGAAAAAGTTCTTGCCGATGAGACTGTTGGACCGATAGCCTAAGGTTTCATGCACTGAAGTATTGTGGTAATGTATGTTCCCATCAAAATCAACCACAAAAATTATATCTGAACCATCTTCTACTACCGCTTTGAAGAATGATCCTTTTTTTACGTATTGCTTAAGTGTCATTCTTTCTTAAATACCTGCTTCTTCCATTTCCTTTAAGTATCGATACAGCGACGACTTTCCGATATCAAGCCTCTTAGCCACTTCCAATACGTTGTTTTCGTACTTATTGAGATAATGGCGTATTATCCTGTACATAAATTCCTGCATGCTCATCTCCTGGTAAAGGAAGGACTCGATCCTTGTGGTGCTATTGAAACTGATATCGAGCGGGCCAATTTCCTGTGTTTCCGCCATTACCGCAGACAGTTCAATAATAGATTTCAACTCTCTAATATTTCCTGGAAATGGATATTGCAGGATTTTCTCCTGCGCTTCCGCAGAAATCTTGAATTTTGGCATTTGGTTCTCTAGCGCAAATTGATCCAGGAAATACTTGGCGATGAGCAACACATCATTGCCCCGCTCACGGAGCGGTGGAAGATGGATCGGTAGTCCAAGCAGTCTATAGTATAAATCTTCACGGAATCTTCCGCCCTTAACTTCCTCTGCCAGATCCTTATGCGTTGCTGCAATGATGCGTACATCAAGCTTGATTACTTGACTGCCACCGATCCGGGTTACTTCGCGCTCCTGCAAAACACGCAGGAGCTTGGCCTGGACGCTCAGATCCATCTCGCCAATTTCGTCCAGGAATATGGAACCACCATCAGCCTCTTCAAACTTCCCAATACGCCTTGTTACAGCACCCGTAAAAGCACCTTTTTCATGTCCGAATAACTCGCTTTCAATAAGCTCGCGTGGAATCGCTGCAATATTGACAGCAACAAAGGCTTTGTTCTTTCGTTTTGAATTGTAGTGTATAGCCTTGGCAACCAGCTCCTTACCCGTTCCCGTTTCCCCTGATATGCTGACGGAAATATTTGTCTGCACCGCTTTTTCAAGCAATGCAAAAGTCCGCTTTATGGCGGGGCTGGTGCCAATAATGCTCTTTTCAAACTCGTATTTTTCTGAGATCTCTTTCTTCAGATGATCGATCTCTTTAATCAAGGATGACTTATTTCGGGCATTATTTATTGCGTTAAGGAGTCTGTCTTTTGTTTCGTGGTCTTTAGAAATGTAATCGAAGGCACCAGATTTCAGGAGTTCAACGGCCGTATGGATTTTCTCCTGCGCAGATACAATGATCACGTTAATATTCGGATCCTGACTTCGGATTTGGCTCAGGACCTCTTCTCCAGGCATGTCGGGTAACGAATAATCCAGGGTTAAGATGGTGGGATTCTTGTATAAATTAGCCAGACATTCCTTCCCGGTAGTATAATAATCAACCTCAAAATCAGGATTGAGGCCTAGAACATACTTCAAAAACTTCGTATAGGCAGGGTCATCTTCAACGACAAAGATCTTGACGGGGTCTTTTTCGTACATGTGCTAAGATAAGTTTAAATAATACAATTGGGCTCAAGTGCTGACCATAATTATTTATGGCTTAAGAGAATACAAAACTTTACAATATATGTTATTGGCTATAAACAGCAGTAATTAGTGAAAAGAAAAATTCAAAAATGCGCGTGATTGCGTAAAATTTAAATAGCTTTATTACTGTAGGCGTCATGATCAAGGAGTTTGTCAATCTCACCGATAAGGAAGTTGAGCTGATGTTTAAAGCACCAGTATTGGTTTGCATACTTATAGCCGGTGCTGATGGAAACATTGACAGGAAAGAATTGAAGGAAGCAATCGCGCAATCCCAAAAACTGCATAAATCTTCGTTGGTGAGCTATCTGAAGGAGGTTTCGCTGGACTTCGAAGACAAACTTAAGGTATTGCTTCAAAGTTATCCGTATGACGCAACTGAAAGAAATACAATGCTTATCGAGGAGCTTGGGCAGTTGAACGGAATATGGGGTAAAATCGACATGGACTTTGCCGCCCAGTTCTATCATATGCTACGAGAACTTGCTGAGCGAATTGCCGCGTCTTCTGGAGGCCTCTGGGGTATGAAAACTGTTACGGGCGAGGAAGCGAAATTGCTTCAGTTGTCAATGATCAGTGAGCCATCCAAAAATTAATTGCTGATTTTTTCCTTTGCGTGCGGATCGTTGCGCCGGCAATATTCATCTTTACAACTGGTTGAATAACCCTGTATGGCATCACAATCTTCTGTTTTTGGGAGCTCGGTAGTTCCATTTCGTTTGGTATTTCTGATGTGGGTTTCCTTCTACTTAGAATTCATCGCAGGGATGCCGCTTAGCCTTTTTGGAATCGTGCCACGTACATTTCAAGGCTTGATTGGCATCTTGACGGCTCCACTCATCCATGGCGATATTCTGCATTTGATTTCCAATTCCATTCCGCTACTGTTCTTAGGAGCCGTGCTTTTCTTTTTCTATAGTCAAATAGGTGGCCTGGTCTTCTTTCGCGCCTATTTCTGGACGAACATTTTGGTCTGGCTTTTCGCACGACCGGCCAACCACATTGGTGCCAGCGGCGTCGTCTATGCGCTTGCATTTTTTCTCATCTTTTTTGGCCTCTTTCGGAGAGATTTTCTTTCCATATTTATCTCTATAGTTATTATCCTTCTCTATGGAGGCGTATTTTACGGTGTTCTTCCCACAGATCCCCGTGTATCATGGGAATCGCATTTTGCCGGGGCGTTGGTAGGTATAAGTTCTGCTATTACCTTTAGCAAAAGAAAGCAGGTGAATTAGCATGGATGCAAACGTAAAGAAGATACTGACTGACCTTAAGCGTAATGTTTATGAGCCTGTATATTTTTTACAGGGCGAAGAAGCATACTACATTGATTTGATATCTGATTATATAGAGCAGAACGCACTGACAGAAGCTGAAAAAGGCTTTAACCAGGTGATTGTATATGGGAAAGATGCCTCTATGGCCACCATATTAACGCATGCCCGTAGGTTTCCCATGATGTCAGAAAGACAAGTCGTGATCGTCAAAGAAGCGCAGGAAATTCAGGATCTGAACAAGGAAGTTGGCGATAAGCTATTGTTGGACTACCTGGAGCACCAGGTTCCCAGCACTATACTTGTATTTTGTCACAAGCACAAAAGTCTGGATCGACGGCGGGAACTGGGAAAGAAAATAGATAAATATAAAAAAGTTGTTCTAACGACGAAGCGGATATACGAGAATCAATTACCCGAATTCGTTTTGGAATATGTAAGGGAAAGTAAAGTTACGATCGAAGACCGTGCCCTGCAGGCACTTTGTGAGTTTGTAGGTACTGACCTCCACCGACTCGCCAACGAAATTGATAAATTAATAATTTCTGTCAAGCCAGGTGGCGCAATCACAACAGATCAGGTGATGAACCAGGTGGGTGTAAGCAAACAATACAATATTTTTGAACTTCAGAAAGCAATTCTTAAAGGAGACAGCGTACTGGCAAGCCAAATCGTAACATACTTCGAAAACAATACCAGGAAGAACCCGATCATACCCGTAGTCGCTTTTTTATACGCTTTCTTTAGCAAACTCCTGATGGCGACGCAAGCTTCAGACCAAAGTGAAAAGGGAATAGCTAGTGAACTGAAAGTGAGCCCTTATGCGGCACGCGATTATACCTTAGCTTTACGTCGTTACCAGCTTCCTAAAATCATTGATTGCATTTCTTTTCTGAAAGAGGCGGACCTAAAGCTTAAAGGCGTGAACACGGGATCTACCCCTGAAGGTCAGATTTTCCGTGAATTGATTTGGCGGCTAATGCATTAGCCGATCGGATAATTCTGACATAAATTTGGACAATTACACATAAGCGCATTACCTTTAAGTCCGTGTAACTGTGCAGAGGCAATTTTTTTAGCTTATTTTTTTGGTTCCTAATTTGCAATATTTTTTTTGGAACGCTGTTTTAATCACAACTGATATATACCCTTAATGTATAGGTTCTTAACCTTTTCTTTTATTATCCTTTTTGTTCATGTTGTATCTGCGCAGGACCAGCTTTCGCAAAACAACGTTGAAAAACTTTTTCGAAGGGGCACAGAGTTGATCAACCATTCGAACTACGGGGCGGCACGACAGGTTTTTTCTGACTTCCTGCAGCAATCAACACCCACCGACTCGCGGCGGGGTGAAGCTGAATATTATATAGCCTTCAGTGCATTGACGCTCAGTCACCGGGATGGGGAGAAGTTAATCGACGACTTCATTGATAATTACCCATCAAGTCCAAAAGCGTCTACCGCGTATTACGATCTTGCTAACTTTTTTTATGCAGAATCCAGTTACATTAAGGCATCCGGCTACTACAGGAAAGTAGACTTTCCTGCACTTACCCTGGAACAACAAAGTGAAGGGCACTTCAAGTGGGGTTATTGTTATTTCAATCAGAAGAAATTGGATGATGCGCTTGAACAATTCAATTTTGTCAAACGGCAAAGCAATGCGTATTCACCTGCTTCAAACTATTATGCAGGGTTTATCGAATATTCAAAGGGTAAATTTGATGAGGCATTGTTTGATCTGAAAAAAGCGGAGACAAGCCCCGTATATGCAAAGATTGTTCCGTTTTTAATTGCCAACATCTATTACAAGCAAGCGCGTTATGATACTGTCATTGAATATGCAGGCACGCTGAAAGGCCGAACCGATATTTCCAATGCGAATGAAATTGCTATGCTGGTTGCCGAAGCCCAATTTTATAAAGGTGACTATAAGAAAGCCCTCGATTCATATCAAGGGTACCTGGACAATACGGCGAAACCGGAATCTGGTTTACTGTTCCGGGCTGGGTATGCAAACTATGCAGCCGGCAATACAACAAAAGGAATTGAGTACCTGGATAAGGCCGCAGCCGCCAAAGACACCGTTAGCTACTACGCCTCTTATTATCTGGGCATTTTGTACCTGAAGCAAGGCAATAAGCCTTATGCCATGAATGCGTTTAATTATGCCAAGAAAAATCCTACTGACAAAAACCTCGCACAAGAGAGTTCATTTCAATTTGCAAAAGTATCTTATGATGCAGGAAAACCTGACCTGGCTATCGATGAATTTGAAAAGTTCCTTGAAGAGAATCCCACCAGTACCCATGCTACAGAGGTAAAGGAGCTTCTTGCACAAGCCTATGTAAACGGAAACAATTTCAATAAGGCCATTGAGTATATTGAGGCGCTGCCATCAAGAAATCAATACATTAATCAGGCCTACCAAAAGGCAGCATACCTGAAAGGCTCAGAGCTTTTCAACAAGACTGCGTACGCCGAGGCCGTAGCATACTTTTCAAAATCGCTTGAGTATCCCATCGATAAGGCATATGTCTCGCTGGGGAATTTTTGGAGTGGGGAAGCCTATTCAATCGGAAAGAAGTATGAAGATGCAGCTGCCTGTTACCTCCGCATTGTAACGGCAGGCAGTTCAGCGGAGCCGGAGATTTTATTGAAAGCCAGGTATGGCCTTGGTTATGCCTACTTCAACCTTAAGCAGTATGATAAAGCATTGTTTAGCTTCAAAGAATTTGTCAACAGGGGCAACAAAGATACGCCCAATTATGCTGATGGGGTGATTCGGTTGGCTGATTGTTATTATGTTAGCAAACAATATGCTGAGGCGTTATCATACTATAATCGTGCGAGGACAATCGGTTCACCCGACAACGATTATGTGTTATTCCAATCGGGTGTGATTTATGGTATTGAGCGCAAGTATGCTGAATCACGCAGTCAGTTCGTTGACTTAATTCGCGCCTATCCTAAATCACAATATCGCGATGAAGCGATGTTTCAGCAGGCGCAATTTGAAATCGAACAGGGAAACTACCAGGCGGCAATTGATGGACTTACGCAACTAATTCGGGGAGGAGCGAATTCCCGTTTCTTACCATATGCTTTTATGCGGAGAGGCGCTTCCTTCTTTAACCTTAAGCAGTATGAGAAAACCATTGGAGACTACATTGCAGTAATACAACAATTCCCCGGGCATCCGGCGGCACAGGAAGCATTGCTTCCGTTGCAAGAGGCATTGACTATTACCGGAAGGTCCGGTGAGTTTGATAAGTATCTTGCCACATTCAAGAACGCCAACCCTGAAAACAAAGGTCTTGAAGGTTTGGAATATGAGACAGCCAAAAATCTTTACTTCGACCAACAGTATCAAAAAGCTATCGCTGCACTGACTGCCTTTCTTTCCGAATACACGCAAACAACAAAAGCACAAGAGGCGAAATACTACATGGCGGAGTCACATTACCGGCTTCGCGATTTTGAAAAAGCATTGCCTTTATACAAAGCCCTCAGCACCGACAAGACTTTCAGCCTTGCAAGTAAATCAGTGGCACGCGTTGCTGAAATTGAATTTAAACAAGGAAATTATCGCGACGCCGTTGCTGCCTTTCACGCTGTAGAACGACTGGCGGCAAACAAGAAAGATCAGTACACCGCATGGTCCGGTTTAATGGAATCATTTTATCTCCTGGCAGCCTATGATTCGGCCGATGCATATGCCCGAATCATTCTGGAACAAGGCAATGTCAGTGCAGGGGCACAGAATAAGGCCTCTTTGTATTTAGGTAAAACGGCCATGGCCCGCGGGGATTTTGAAACAGCCAAAGATGAATTCTTAAACACACTTAATGCCGCGCGAGACGAATATGGAGCTGAAGCTAAATATTCGCTGGCACAGATTTTTCACAACCAGAAAAGTTATAAGCAATGTTATGAAACCCTGATTAGCCTGAATAATGATTTCAGCGCATATGAAGAATGGGTGGGAAAATCCTATCTGTTGTTGGCCGACAATTTCGTGGCCATGGAGGATGTATTTCAGGCTAAGGGAACATTGCAGTCTCTAATTGATCATTTTCCTTTACAATCCGTTAAGGATGAAGCGAGGCGGAAATTGAGTCAACTGGAGCTAGGGCAACGCGTAGATCAGAAAAAGGCTGAAGCAGATACACTTGAAAACAATCGGTAATATTTATTACGATGCGTAGACGAAAGGAAATAGTAATCCAGGTCACAAGGCAAATGCAACGGAGCCGTAGTCACAAGATTTCGTTGGTGATTGCAGTCGCTATGCTTTCTGCTTTCTGCTCGTTTGCACAGGAAAAGAAAGACTGGGAGGGTGATGGTGAAATTGAGGATGTTGAAATTGAAATCATAAAAGAGCGCCAGATAACATTGCCTGCAGCAAATCGAAATTTTGAGAAAATACCCCCACGGTCATCCGAGCCAATCAAACCACCAATTACGTATGACTTTCAGGCATTTAATTTCCGCGCGCCTCAGATAAATGCGCAGATCAGACCCTTGAAGTTAAAAAAGGAGGAGCAGTCCAACGTTTATGGTGGATACCTTCGCGTTGGCTATGGAAATTACGTATCGCCATTACTGGAAGGTTACATCAACAGCACGCGCGATAAGGACAAGTTAATCGGCGCGCATGCCTACCACAACAGTTCTGATAAAGGGCCTGTAGATGGCCGTAACTCTGGCAGCGGAACATCCGGTATATCACTCTTCGCAAAATCCTTCAGCGACGCCATAGCCCTTTCCGGTAACGCAGGTTTTGAAAACAGGACTACACATTTTTACGGTTATCCAGAGGGGCAGGAAGTGAAGGCAGCTGATATTAAGCAGTCATTTAACCTCATAAAACTTTCCGGTGAGCTATCAAATACAAAGAATACAGATTTTTCATACAAGCTTGGTGCAGGCTTCAGCTATTTGGCCGATAAATACGACGCAAGGGAAACTGAAGTTGGCTTTAATTTTAAGTCTGCCTATGAACTGGGTGAGGATTCCAAAATTCACCTCAAAGCAGATTATTATGTCATCAGCCGGAAGGATGCGTTGGTAGAAGCAAAGCCGCGCAGTTTGTTTATCGTAGCGCCATCGTACGAAGTTATTCCCATTGATCAGTTCAAGGTGAGTGTTGGCATAATTGCCGCATTTGAAAACGACACGATAGATTCAAAAAACCTGCATCTCTATCCGGATATTCGGGCGACTTATCCCCTCAGCCCCTCTGTTGATGTAGTTGGAACGTTAAATGGTGGTATTGAAAAAGTTTCCCTGCTTTCACTTTCGTATGAAAACTTGTGGCTGGCACCGAATGTACCTGTATTTCATACGAACAAGGCACTCGATTTTGGTGTTGGCCTAAATGCCAAACTGGGCAACAAGGTATCAGCACACACGGGCTTGTCCTTCGCCAGTCTGAAAAACATGTATTACTTCGTAAATTCAACTGCAGACCAGGCTAAGTTCACCACGGTTTATGATGGAGGCGCCGGGACGAAGCGCACAAATTTTTACGTAGCATTAAGCTATGCCCAATCTCAAACCGCCAAGTTTCTGTTGCGTGGAGATTACTTTGGCTACAGTACCAGTTCAATTGCAGAAGCATGGCATCGTCCAACGTATAAGCTAATGGCGAATGCATCATATAATTTGTATGAAAAAATATTATTTCAAGCAGACCTCATTACGCAAGGTGGCATGAGAGCATTAAATCCTGTAACGGATAATACGGTAAAGCTAAAGGCTGCGTTCGATCTGAATTTTAAAGCGGAGTATTTATTCTCCGAGAGTTTTTCTGTGTTTCTGCAATTCAACAATATTACGTCCAATAAATATCCTGTTTTCTTACATTATCCGGTACGTGGTTTCCAACTTATGGGTGGCATTACCTGGAGTTTTTAATGACCTATGAATCATGACATAAACAAAACTAATCATATGAATGCTTTCGGTGCACCGTTTGTATCGGTGAGATTTTAGCTTAATTTTGTATAATAACCTGATAGTAAATTAATAACGCCTAATAATATGGCCAGAAAAAAGAAACAAGACGAAGATTTGACTCAAGAAAATCTTGACAATTCTGACGATACATTTGGTCTACCGGAAATAGAGTATGAACCACTCAGACGAGAGGAGCCAAGAGAAGAGATCTCGCCCGTCGAAATACCAGAGCCGCTAGCTGAGCATGCTTTCGCTCAGGAGGAAGAACAAGTTGTTTCTGAATCACCGCAGGAAGAGGAACAACCCAAGGAGGAGGAGTTTGTTGGAGAAAATCAGTTTTATGAACCTTACACGTATCAGGATGAAAGTCCAGCCGTGTGGCCAAAAGTCCTTGGTATTTTGCTTATCGTCATCATTGCTGCGGGCGCTATCTGGTACTTCGTAAGCTATAGGCCTAAACAGTTGGCGACGGAGGCAAAACAAAGAAGAGAACTTCTGGCCATTCAGGAAGAAGCCAGAAAGAAACAGGCAGAGCAACAGGCAGCACAGCAGAAATTGGCTGAAGAACAACGACTAGCGGCGGCAGAAGAAGCTGAGGCGGCGGCGAAACTAGCAGCAGGCACAATTGAAACACTTAGCGGACGTACCGGCGCATATTACGTGGTTGTGGCCAGTTCTATTGATGGTGACTTGATTATGGACTATGCTAAACGATTAAGTGCTAAGGGAGTGACCGCAAAGATTATTCCTCCTTTTGGCAAAAGTAAGTTTCACCGCTTGGCTGTTGCGCAAGGCGATACATACGCGAACGCCCAGGCTACCGCAGATGGAATGAAGGGTGGAGAATATGGAGATAAAGTGTGGGTGGTAAAATATTAATATGGTTTATCGACTCAACGATTTTTTAAACTAACGATTGTACATGATTTTACTTCAAATTGTGACAGATTCTGTCGCAACGTCCGAGTCAGCTGTAGGTCAATCTCTTTCTGTCATTGATCTCGCAATAAAGGGCGGTTTCATGATGGTACCGATTGCTGTGCTCTGGGTACTCGCTATTTACCTTTTTATTGAACGCATTTTGACGATTAACAAGGCAAATCAGAATCCGGATGCGTTAATGGGCAGGGTTAAGGAGTTGGTTCTTCGCGGCGATATCAACGGCGCGAAAATGCTTTGCTCGCAAAATGATACGCCGGTTGCGCGAATGGTTGAAAAAGGTATTTCCCGAATCGGCAGCCCGCTAAAGAACATTGAGGCATCAATTGAAAATGTAGGGAAGATTGAAGTCTTTAAGCTTGAAAAAAACCTGCCTACCTTAGCGACAATTGCAGGATCGGCACCCATGATGGGCTTTTTGGGAACAGTTATTGGCATGGTCGAAGCGTTTATTTCCATTTCTCAGGAAGAGGGTTCTGTCAGCCCCAAATTGTTATCCTCCGGAATTTACACCGCAATGATTACTACCGTAGCTGGTCTTATCGTAGGTATTATCGCTTACCTGGCGTATAATTACCTGGTATCGAGAGTACAAAAGGTTATCCATAAAATGGAATATACTTCAATCGATTTTATTGATCTGCTCCAGGAACCGAGATAAAGAAGACATTGTTACACGCGTATGAATCTTAATTCAAAGCATAAGATTGACCCCAGTTTCAATATGTCGTCGA
Source organism: Cyclobacteriaceae bacterium (assembly GCA_029858965.1). Classification (GTDB taxonomy): domain Bacteria; phylum Bacteroidota; class Bacteroidia; order Cytophagales; family Cyclobacteriaceae; genus Chryseolinea. The sequence goes on along the minus strand of JAOUDZ010000045.1, from coordinate 11,571 downwards.
TGACAGATTTGATTTTCTTACTGTTGGTTTTCTTTATGCTTACTTCTTCCTTTGTTACGCCTTCAGGGTTACCGGTAAATTTACCGAGTAGCAAGGCAAGCTCCATTGAAGTCCAAAAGGTTTCCGTTACCGTCACCAAAAATTTACAGTACTATATAAACGAAAAGAAAATTACCAAAGCAACGCTTGAAGGTGAGCTTAAGAGCAGACTGGGTGGCGCTGGTGGTTCTGTAGTTTTGCATATTGACAAGGATGTTCCTTCCGAACACCTGGTGTATGTAGCCGGTTTGGCTACTTCCCTGGAAGCGAAAGTTGTTGTTGCAACAAAGCCAAAGTAATATGAGTGAGGAGCAGCAGGAAAAAAAGAACAAGCGAATAGCGTTTTTCACAACCGCTGGCATTCAAGTGGTTGTGCTGCTTTTGCTATTCCTTATCGTTGCCTGGAGTCCACCCGACCCGCCGCTTCCGGAATATGGTATTGAACTGAATTTTGGAATGGACGAAGAAGGGAGCGGGGCAGTTCAACCTGAAACCCCAGTGGGAAACGAGGGAACTCAGCCGGAACAGGCAGCGCAGTCGGTACCTGAAGAAGTTCAACCCGAACCGACAAAGGAAGTCATTAAAGAGGAATCGAAACCATCGGATGCAAAGCCTGTAGAACAACAGGTTGTATCCAAACAGGAAAGCCCTGTTTCTGTGAAGGAGCAAAAAGAGGAGGCTAAACCCATTGAAAAACCCAGAGAAAAAGTTCCGGAGAAGAAGGTAGAGGAAATACCGGAAGTTAAACCAGAGACGAAACCGGCGCCAAAACCGAAGGAGGAATTGAAAGCCGTCTACAAACCTGGAGATACGCCCGCCGGAGCAGATACAGAGGGAAATAAGGAAGGTAAGCCGGGAAATCAGGGTGATGACATTGGAAAAGCCGGCGACAAAGGGAGTCCTGCTGGCAAACTAGATGCTGAAGCGCTGTATGGAGAACCTGGTCAGGGCCGCAGTGGCATTGCCATGTCTGGCTTCAACGGATTTGATTGGCCCAAAGTGCAAACGCCTACGTTGCCGGATGAAGCCTACGGTGTATATGAATTTCTGGTTATAGTAGACGATCAGGGCGATGTTATTTCGGTCCGTCCTATGCAGCGCGGCCTGAGTCTTGAAGCAGAACGAAAGTTAAAAGAAGTGATTCAGCGATTGGTCTTTGTGCCAAAAGGCTCGAATCTGCCCCCCCAATCAGAAGGACGCATCACATTTAAGGTTGTTTCCAAGTAAATTCTGCCATGCACTTTGCTGTGTTGCCTTTCCGCTTTTTGCGGATTCCCATACCAATTTCCTGCGCTAAGGCTCCCAAGCCACTTTTTAACACTTTGCTAATCAGCATAGGACGATAAAGAAGTTCACTTTGATGTAACAAATCATTGTAATTTTGTAGCATGTTTCTTTCGTACGAAGACACACTTCAATTTCTATACGATGCCTTACCAATGTTTCAGCGAATTGGTGCTGCAGCCCTCAAGAATGATCTTAGCAATACCCTGAGACTTTGTGCCGCCCTGGGCAACCCCCAGGAGAAATTTAAAGCGATCCACATCGCAGGAACAAATGGTAAAGGCAGTACTGCCCACATGCTGGCTTCAATACTGCAGTCAGCTGGCTATAAAACAGGACTCTATACTTCACCTCACCTGAAACATTTTACGGAGAGAATCCGCATCAATGGGAGCGAGGTACGTACAGATTTTGTTGTGGATTTTGTTAACCGTATCCATCCTTTGATAGCTGCTATACAGCCCTCTTTTTTTGAGATTACAGTGGCAATGGCTTTTGATTACTTTGCCCATAATGCAGTGGATGTAGCAGTGATCGAGGTCGGATTAGGAGGGAGACTGGACTCAACCAATGTCATTCGTCCGGAACTTTCCCTGATAACCAACATTGGCTGGGATCACAAGGATCTGTTGGGTGACAGTTTAGAAAAAATAGCTGCTGAAAAAGCAGGAATCATCAAAGCGGGTGTGCCGGCAGTAATTAGCGAACGGCAACCTGAAGTTGATGCAATTTTTATTGCGAAATGCAGCGCGCTATCCGCGGCTATCTACTTTGCTACAGATCACTACCAGGCTATACAGCATGACGACCTTGGTATGCCAAGGCTGAATATATATCGAAATACAGATTTGGTATACAAAGATATAGCGTTAGAAGTGCAGGGATTTTACCAACGCAAAAATGTTCTTGGCGTCATCCAGGCCATCGATGTCCTGCGTTCTATGGGATGGACCATTTCCGACGAGCATGTCGCCCACGGCCTCCGAAACGTTGCTAGCCAAACCGGACTAAAAGGCAGGTGGCAGGTCCTGGGTAAGAATCCATTGAAAATATGTGATACTGCGCACAACATAGAGGGAATACTGGAAGTGGTAAACCAAATTAAAGTACAACCGTACAAAAACCTATACATGGTTATCGGTATGGTTAGTGATAAGGACGTTGTTCCTATGCTTCAACTGTTACCCAAAGAAGCGACGTATTACTTTTGTGAGGCTAAAATTCCAAGGGCACTGGCTGCATCGAAACTTGCAGCTAGGGCGCGTGAAGCTGGACTCAGGGGGACTGTAATTCCGGATGTCACTGAAGCGATATCAACGGCTGCGCAAAGCGCCTCCTCCGAGGATATGATCTTCATAGGAGGAAGTACATTTGTCGTGGCCGAAATTGAAGGATTATGAAGCGAAAGCAAGAACGATTCAGGATTATTGAGGCACGGGAAAATGTTATCGAGCGAAGCAAGGAAATCTACGATACAATCAAAGGAAAATGGAGATCATCATACTTCAAGAACGAGAATCCAATAACCGTTGAGTTAGCATGCGGCAGGGGAGAGTATAGCGTGAACCTGGCGAAGCTGTTTCCGGACAGGAATTTCATTGGTGTGGATATAAAAGGTGAGCGAATCTGGAAGGGAAGTACCCTTGCCCTGGAGGATAATATCCTTAATGTGGCCTTTCTGCGTACGCCAATTCTCTTGCTCGAGAATTTTTTTGAACCGGGAGAGATCGATGAAGTATGGATTACGTTCCCCGACCCACGTCCACGGAAGCGGGATATCAAACGAAGGCTCACAAGTCCACGATACCTGGATATCTATAAAAAGCTAATCAAACCGGGCAGCTATGTCCGAATCAAAACGGATAATACGGCGCTGTATTTGTATAGTCTTGAGGAGGTTCGGGCGCGGAACGATATTGGCGACCTCGGTTTTACGGATAATTTGTACGAATCTGCCCTTCGTCCGGAATGCTTTGATATCAAGACGCGCTATGAGGAAAAATTCACGGCTGAAGGTGAGAAGATCAAATACCTTCGCTTCAGATTTTGACTTCCGATAACAATTTCATAACAATGCATTTGGTGGTATTCTCCAGGAAGAATTCTACCTTTATAAGATACACCTTGACAAGGTTTTAGATTCCCATGTAGGGATTGATTTTTCGGGAATCACTTTTAAACCCATGGGCAAAAAACGAAAACGAGATGTAGAACTCGTTATATTGTCTGACATCCATCTTGGCACCTATGGCTGTCATGCGGAGGATCTTCTTCGCTACCTAAAGACTATAAATCCTAAAAGAATTGTTCTAAACGGTGATATTATTGACATGTGGCAGTTCACCAAACGATATTGGCCCAAGTCACACATGCAGGTTATCAAACATATTACAGGTCTGTTGGCGAAGAATACCAAGATCGCCTACCTCACGGGTAACCACGACGAAATGCTTCGTAAATTTTCGGGATTCAGAATTGGATCATTTGCGATCGACAACAAGCTCGTGCTCAAGTTAAATGGCAAGCGTGCGTGGATTTTTCATGGCGACGTTTTTGATGTTACAATGAAGTATTCCAAATGGCTGGCGAAACTAGGTGCTATTGGCTATGATGTACTCATTGTAATAAACAGCATCGTAAATTGGGTGCTGAACAGGTTCGGGAAAGAAAAGATTTCACTTTCAAAGCGCGTCAAAGATAGTGTTAAAAAGGCCGTGAAGTTCATCAATGATTTTGAAAAGATAGCGGCAGACATCGCAATAGAAAATGGCTACGACTATGTGGTTTGCGGACACATTCATCATCCTGAAATAAAAAAAATATCAACCGAAAAAGGTCACGTTATGTATCTGAATTCAGGTGATTGGGTAGAGAATCTCACATCGCTTGAATACAGCGACGGGAAGTGGCGGATTTACCGGTATCATGAAGATTCAAAAGCCCAGGCGGTTAAACTGCCAAAACGTTTAATTACAAAACTGGACAACGATCAGATTTTCAATGACCTTGTTAATGAATTCATTAAAATAAAAAAGTGAAGATACTTTACGCCATCCAGGGTACAGGTAACGGTCATCTTGCTCGCGCGGAGGATATTATTCCAGCATTGCAGGAATATGGAGAACTCGACTTATTTGTAAGCGGTGCACAGGCGGACATCAAGCTTGCCTACCCCGTAAAATATAAATCAAAAGGTTTAAGTTTTTATTTCGGAACCCGTGGCGGGGTTGACTTCATTAAAACATTTAAACATAACAGTGCTAAAGAAGTCTATAAAGAAATCAAGAAATTCCCTGTAGAAAAATACGATTTGGTTATCAATGATTTTGAACCAATATCAGCGTGGGCGAGCAAGCAGCGAGGTGTTCCCTGTGTAGGGCTGAGTCACCAATCCGCATTGTTATCGCCAAAGGTCCCCAAGCCAAAAAAAATTGACCCTGTTGGTGAGTGGGTACTGCATAATTATGCCCCGGTTGAAAAGTACGTCTCTTTTCACTTTGAGCGATACGACAAGAATATTTTTACGCCTGTCATTCGCGCGGCCATTCGCAATTGCAGGGACAAGGCAAAAGATCATTATACCGTATACCTGCCTGCTTTTGATGACAAAAAACTTGTGCCCTTACTGGCAAAAATTCCCCATGTAAGGTGGCACATCTTTTCAAAGCACACCAGGAAAGCATATCATATTGGAAAATTATCAGTCTTCCCGGTAGATAAGAATGAATTTGCCAGCAGTATGACATCATCAAAAGGGGTTTTGTGTGGAGCTGGTTTTGAGACACCCGCGGAAGCCTTATTTCTGCAAAAGAAGCTGTTGGTGATACCCATGAAATCTCAACTTGAGCAATACTACAATGCTGCGTCATTGAAGCAACTTGGTGTACCTGTTTTGAAAAAACTGAAAAAGAACAGCCTCGAGAAGATTGTTAAATGGATTGATACAGATGCGAGGATAGCCGTGGAATACAATGACATTACAGCCGAGGCCGTAAAACTTGCAGTTAAACTCGGCAAGAAATAAGTAATGTGAAGGGATCTTTGCATACTTCGTTACCCGCTAAAGGAGAAAGAGAAGCTGGAACCACACCTATGTCGCAGAACCCATGATAACAACCATCGACTTAATTCATCAGGGCTTCCAGAAATTATCTGTTTGCAGAATTTAATGTAAAATGCAGGAGTCTATATGGCATTGGTCGTTTGTTATATACCTTAAGCATACTTTTTGTAGTGGCCATTTCGTTATTATGACAGATTGTGAGCATGAAAGGTTTAGCAGTGCATTTCCTTAACCGTATATATTCCATTGCAACTAATTTGCATAGCCGTTTAGCGGTTCTTCCACGCCCCATTCGGACCGCTTTGTTTGCTGCGGGAGGATTTTTTCTATTCGGTGCAATGTTTCTGCTGCTCATTTGGGCAGGTGCATTTGGTAACATCCCTTCCCGGCACGATCTGTCAAAGATTAATCATCCGGTTGCCACCGAAGTCTATAGCGCAGACAGCGTACTCCTTGGAAAATACTATTTGGTAGAGCGCTCCATGGTCCCCTCAGTCCAAATCCCTACAACCTTGAAGCAGGCGCTTGTAGCGACGGAAGACGTGCGGTTTTACACACATCACGGCGTCGATACACGCAGTATGCTGCGGGTACTGGTTAAAGGAATTTTTCTTCAACAAGAATCTGCAGGCGGCGGCAGTACCTTAACTCAACAGCTGGCAAAAAACCTTTACCCAAGGCGATCTTACCTTATGCTTTCGCTGCTGATAAACAAGATCAGGGAAATCATTATCGCGAAACGGCTGGAGAAGGTCTATTCCAAAGATGAAATCCTGGTGCTTTACCTCAACACCGTACCCTTCGGGGATAATGTCTATGGCATCAAGACAGCCGCTGATCGCTTTTTTTCTATTCCGGTTGATCGGTTGACCCTGGACCAGTCGGCCGTATTAATTGGCATGCTTAAGGCTACATACCGGTACAATCCAAGGTTATTTCCCGAGCGTGCCTTAGAGCGAAGGAATGTGGTGCTGTCGCAACTGGAGAAGTATCACTTTATCAATGCGACAGAAAGGGATACTTATATGGCAAAACCATTGCAGCTCAACTATCACCGGATGTCGCACAACGCTGGTCTGGCACCCTATTTCAGGGCTTTTATTAAGACCGAATTGTTATCGTGGTGCCGGACACATGAGAAACCGGATGGGTCTCCATACAACCTTTATACTGATGGCTTGAAAGTCTACACGACAATTGATTCCAGGTTACAGCAATATGCGGAGTCTGCCATTCGGTCGCAATTGACACAGTTGCAGGAAAAATTCTTAAAACAGCTGGATAAAAAAGTAGTGCAGGAAATCGCGAAAGGAAAAATACAGCTGCTGCCGGCATATAAGCGGATGAAAAAGGAAGGTTTTAGTGAAAAGGATATCCTCTCAGTATTGAAAACGCCTGCGAAGAAACACATATTTGCCTGGAAAGGAAGTCGCGACGTTGAAATCAGCACGTATGACTCGCTGCTATATCATCTTCAGTTTCTGCAAGCAGGATTGCTGGCTATGGACCCGGCAACAGGAGATGTAAAAGCCTGGGTAGGGGGGATCAACCATGAATTTTTTCAGTATGATCATGTACGGGAGAGTACCAAAAGGCAGGTAGGCTCTACATTCAAGCCTATTGTTTATGCTGCTGCAATGGAGCAGGGTGTGAGTCCATGTGACTACACCTCTGCGCGAAAAACGGCATATAGCAACATGGACGATTGGACACCTCAAAACACAGAGGCAGATTCATATGACCAGCGCTATTCCATGGAGGGCAGCCTTGCAAAGTCTGTCAATACAGTTTCTGTTAAGCTTTTGGAGAAAACAGGGATTTCCAATGCCATTACCGTTGCGAATAAGATGGGAATAAAAAGTAAACTGCCACCAGTACCCTCTCTGGCGTTGGGAACAGCTTCAATATCGGTGATCGAAATGGTAGGTGCATACAGCGTCTTTGCCAACAAAGGGAACTATGTACCACCCGGCTTTATCACATCCATCACCACGAACCGTGGCGTCATGCTGGAGAATTTCCGGATAGAACCAACAGTGGACCAGGCCATCTCCGAGGAGACAGCCGCAATGATGCTTTATATGCTTAAGCGTGTTGTAAACGAGGGAACAGGCGCGGGTATCAGAACCAAGTACGGCTTAAAAAATGACATCGCTGGAAAAACGGGCACTACGCAGGCCAACGCCGACGGATGGTTTATGGCCATTACACCAAAATTGGTCATCGGGTGTTGGGTAGGAGCAGATGATCCAGGCATCCATTTCAAAACTACTGCTGACGGCCAGGGGGCAGCTACTGCATTACCCATTGTTGCGCAACTGCTGCAAAAGGTTAACAAGGATCATGACTTAGGAATTATCGCAACAGCAAGGTTTGAACCGCTTGAAGACCGGCTGGTTGAGAGGCTAGATTGTGATATGTCCCGATCTGACCGCAATCTATTCCAGCGGATTTTCAACCTGAAGAAAGGAACTAAAGAAACTACCTTTAAAGTGGAGAAGAACAGGAACGCGCCCTGACAGTGTTTCTTTTTTTGGACGGCAGACACTTCAATGGATTCATAAACCTTCGGTGATCAATCAGAAATTGTTGGTTTCTTTTTACATTAAGAAATGGAAACGAGATCGGTTACTATTCCTATATCAGACAGCATTGGTGCGGTTTCAGGCTTATTGGTGCAGCCAACGGCAATGAAGGCGATACTGACTTTAGCCCATGGCGCTGGCGCCGGAATGCTTCACCCATTTATGGCGTCACTGGCTGGCCACCTGGCTACACATGATATCGGCAGTCTGCGATTCAATTTTCCATTCACAGAAAATGGTAAGGGAAGACCTGACACTCCGGCTGTAGCCGAAAAAACTATAGCCGTTATGCTGCAAAAAGCTGCCGAATTGTATCCCGGTTTACCGGTTTTTGCAGCTGGAAAATCCTTTGGTGGAAGAATGTCATCTCAATATTTATCCAAAAATAGCCCATCGTTTATTAGGGGAATTGTATTCTATGGTTTCCCCCTGCATCCGCCAGGAAAGCAGGATGTGGTTCGGGCTGCACACCTGGGCTCCGTCAAAGTTCCCATGTTGTTCCTCCAGGGAACGCGTGACGCACTGGCGGAAATTTCATTGGTAAAAAAAGTCTGCAGTGCCTTGCCGCTGGCGACCCTGGTTGAAGTTGAGGGCGCCGATCATTCATTCAAGGCTGGAAAAAAAGAAATCATGCCCGCGCTAGCGGAAGAAACAGGTAAGTGGATGAATGTGCTGTTGTAACGTCGATCTTGCGGATCATCGGATAGTCTACATATCAAACGGATTCGTTAGGCGTGTACGATTCGGTGAGTTGTTCGTTATGCTTTGATTCAATAAACTCCTCAACATTTGTGAAGAACTTCAGCCGGTACTTAAACACCGTTTTGCTTCCGATTGCTTTCTTGAAAGCACGCAGATTTTCAGGTTTATCTATCCAATAAAGCCAAAACCCTTTTTCTGTTGAAGATCCCCTCATATACCTGAACTTTGCCTGATCCAGGTTCTTTTCTACATCTGCATCCGCCCCTGATCTACCCCGCACATACACTGTTATCCAACTCATACTATTATCTTGTAATTACGAAAATGACTAAATATTATTCTGCTTCTGCCGCAACATGAAACATTGCCTTCTGTATTACCAGGGCTTTAAAAAATTATCTTTCCCGGGAAAATGCTGAACAACATAGTTTAAAAAATTTGTACCCTGCTAAAGAACGTAAGGCACTTCACAAAGTTACAGACACATCACGATTTTAAACGTAAACAATTGACTTAAAGTGCGTTCTTTTTGCAAATTTATCCTTTATTGGCCGGCGCAAATACATACTGGTAAACTTGAAATTATCTATTATCTTTGGGCTATATCTTATACCAATTGAATAATGAAAGAAGGAACAGTAAAATTCTTTAATGAGTCCAAAGGATTCGGATTCATCAAAGAAACATCAACAGGACAGGAGTATTTTGTACACATTTCAGGTCTCCTTGTCGACCAGATTCACGAAAATGATGAAGTCACTTTTGAACTCAAAGAAGGAAAAAAAGGATTAAATGCGGTTAACGTTCGATTAGCCAACCAATAAGATCATCATTATTTCATGGAAGCCGGGCGATTCGTCCGGCTTTTTCAGTTCCAGAAAAACCTCCATAGACAGTTTGTATTTTCAGTACGCACCATCTGCATAGCATGATTTGCATAGGGCAGATTCACCAATAATAGAATTTTGCCACTCGCTGGATCAACCTTAGTCCTGTTGTTGCGTAATTCTAACACACCCAGAAGGTTTAGCGGCAGGTAAGGTTTTCTTGCTGCACCTGTTGGATTTCAACGGTTTACGGTTTCCTTTACCCTTCCAACTTCGCCAGTTTCAAGCCACACTTTAATACCATGAGGGTGCGTTGGTGATTTGGTAAGGATGTCTCTGATTATCCCCTCTGTTAAAGCCCCTGATCGCTGATCCTTTTTTAGTACAATACGCACACGCATTCCAGGTTTCAAGCTTGCGCGATGATTGTCTTCCATAGGTTACAATATATGGTATTTCTGGTGAGACAAATAGGGCAAAGCAAAGGTAGATAGAGTTTAAAAATGTCTATATCATACATTTAATTAAATCGATATTACTGATTGATTATTAACATTTTAAGCATATCTATTTATTATTCTGCTTCATATAGGTTTAGATTCAAATCAGCTCGAAACATGAGCATGGTTGCGTTACCGATCCGTTATTGGGTCAGGAGCAATGCAGTAGCACCTTGACGCACTTATCTTTTTTCTCAGAGAACATCGCATATCCAGTCACACCATCCCTGAGCTCCATCCTATGCGAAATGATGGACGTATAATCATACTTTCCTGATGCCACCATGGGTAATAACTTTTGCATAAAAAAACGTGCCGGGCAACGGCCGACTTTCAGCGTAAGGTTTTTGTCATAAGCATCAGCAGGAGAGAAGGGCAATGTTGATGCGGTATTCACACCCACCATGGAGATAATCCCTCCCGGTCTTACCAGGTTGTAGGCAAGCTGAAGGCTTTCGTTATTGCCCACAGCTTCCATGACGGCATCTGCCCCCTGACTGTGGATTGCTTTCACAACTTGCAGCGGATCTCGCACTGACGCATCTATCGGGATGGCACCAAATGCCTCGGCAAAGATCAGCCGTTCAGGCAGTGTATCGATTGCATAAACCGTAGTTGCACCTTGCTCAAAGGCACCAAGAATGGTCATCAATCCTACGGCACCACAGCCAACGACCACGTAAACCTTGCCTGGGTTTATATCAGCCTGATGGGCGCAGAAGTATCCTGTAGGGATAACATCGCCCAATAGCAGGGCCTGTTCCAAAGAAATTGTCGACGGGATTGGCAGGAGGGTATGTTCTGCCTGGGGAACACGAACGTACTCCGCTTGCCCGCCATGAAGTCCTTTACCGTGTTGTCTCCAGCCAAATAGCTGACTGTGAATACAACGTGATGTCAATCCACTCAGGCAGTATTCACACTGACCACAACTCGTGCTGAACGGGCTCATGACCAGATCGCCGACCTTTAGTCGATCTACATCCTTTCCAACCTCAACAACTTTCCCGACAAACTCATGCCCCATAGCCGTTGCGTGATCACATCCTTGTTCACGGCCATGGTATACATGCAGATCGGAACCGCAAATGGCGCAGAGTTTTACTTTAACCAGTGCATCCGCCGGATCCTGAAGGGTTGGATCGGCAATGGATTCATAGCGGACTGTTCGATCGCCGTGGAAGGTCAGGGCTTTCATCCTTTTTTTCTAAGAAATTTACGGTTTTGGGAAATATGACTTACGAAAATCAGGTAGATTATGTAATAATAGCCAGTGGCCGCGTGCTATTCTTGATTAGTCACTACCTGGCAACCAACCACGTCAGCTACATTATGCTAGGCTCGCACAAGCGTCCGCTTGCCTACCGTTTCCATGCGAAAACATGCCCACACCAAACCGCGGAGGTATCCTAAACTGGTCCCGCACCCAACTTCCAGCATGTTCCAATCGGACCTCGGCCAGTCTTTGGCCTGGCATGGGCATTGCGCGGGCTGGGCGCAGTCAGAGTGGTACATGCGGGGCCATAGCGGCCCTGGAGCGTTCTTATTAGATGGTTGAGCTTCAAAGGTAT
>JAOUDZ010000010.1 GCA_029858965.1 Cyclobacteriaceae bacterium | reverse complement strand
TATTTTTCTACAACATGGACCTTTCCAATAAATCCTGCCACAATAGTTACTGATCAGGGTACCTTTCCTGAGGATCTCAAGAATGGATTTTACTGGTCAACAGGTATTCGATTTACCTTGTAAGCAAGATTGAGCTAATTCACGCGTTGATGCGCTGTAGCTACGTGCCGGAACGCGGGCAGCTATTATTCTTTTGTCTAAAGCAGGGAATCCATATCCTCTGGGTAATTTATGTTCAAGAGAATTTTCTTATCATAAGGTTCTATAGTTTGAATATTGGCTTGCGCCAGGAATGCGCGCGCGCTCATATTCCCGGCTTGTGCAAAAGCTAACAGGGGAGCGTGGGCCGCCGGCTCCCATAGGGTCAACAGCGGCTCTGGGAATTTTGCCGGCGAATGCATGAAGCAGGTTGCCAACTTTCTTTTGTCCCGGTGTGACAACAGGAACTGAAGGGCCTTTTCATCAACAAATGGCATATCCACCGCAAGGATTAACCAGCTTTCCTTCGGATGCGCTTGAAAGGCACTGAGAATTCCGTTAATCGGGCCGGGGAAATTATAGTAATCTGTGAGGGGATTCAACGATTGCGGAACCTCTTGGTCCTCCCGGCAGGATGTAAATACACCGGAACAGCATTTTGACAACAGCTTAAACAAATACTCACGCTGTGGTGTGCCATTGTAATTCAGCAGACTCTTGTTCGTGCCCATCCGCGTGCTTTGCCCGCCGGTTAATATCAGTCCATACGGCGTTGTATTGATCATTACTGCTCCCTGCTTTTGACTTCAGTTCCTGCAAACTAAACCTCGGTTACCGAGAGCGTCCCTGCATTTCCGCGATATGCGTTTTCTCCGGCGACCAGCCACGCGGCGCCTAGTGCACTCGCACGCGGTTGATCCGAAATAAGAATTTTACGATCGCTTTCCTCCCGTTTTAGAATCTCCAGGAACAGGGTGTTTTTTGCAAAACCACCAACAACAATTACATTCTTTATTTTTTTTGTGGGATCAAGCAATTGAATGGAAAGAAGTTGCCACTTAACCAGGTATCTTACGAGTTGATGGTAGGCCTCGTCAAAATTAGTAAAGGCAGTGAAGTCAGTTTGCCGTGTTTGTTTTTCGGGTAAGGGACCGGAGCCTTCCATCCCGATTGGAAAGAATGCCTTGCTATTTTCCGGGAGCGATACTAATGCTGCATAAAGGTCTTCATTGAAACCGATTGATTGGTAATAGTCAGCCGACACTTGAAAAAATTCAGTCAGTGCATTTTTCTGCAGGTCATGTTCATTGCCCAGAAATATACGGGAGGCTTTTACGGGTTTCCCTCCGCCCGTTGGGGTGAGGAAGCAAAGGCAATCGGCAGATAATTCTGTGTTTGTAAGCGGTTCGTGATTAAACGGGTTGAAGCATATATTCCATGTTCCGGTAGAGAGGAGCAGAAAGGGTTCGTCTTGTGTGGCAAGATAGGGCATTAATGCAGCTGAACTATCGTGAACACCTATTCCTACTTTTATCATGCGTTGACCAAAAGTGTTATGAAAAGCAAAATCTGCAGGGTGCAACGTGGCGAAGAGTTTGCGCAAATCTTCATGGTCTACCCATTGATGGTAATCTTGTTTTTGAAAATCCCAAAGCATGGTATGGCACCCCACACTGGTAAGGTCGGTATAGGTTTTCCCAGTGAGGAGGTAGGTGAAGTATTGCGGTAGATGCAGAGATGTCATGATCTGCTGAAACATTACCGGCTTTTCATATTTGAGCCAAAACAATTGCAGGCCGGAGTTCAGCATCCCAAGAAATGGTGATGCCGTTACTGCCGAAATGTTGTTTTCACGGTCATACGAGGACAGAAACCTGCCTTTGCAGGAAGCTGGGAAGGGTTTGAGATAATTATAGAATGGATCTAAGCGCACCCCATCATGGTCCAGATGTACCAGGCTTGCACCGTAAGATGAGATATTGCAGTGGGTTAATTCAAATGTTGAATGGTTTAGATAATGATCAAAAATTTCCAACACCCATGCGGAAACTTTTGGAAGATCATCACACGGAAACCCATCGTCATCTTTGATCTCCTTGAAATTTACGTTCTGTTCTTCCAGCACTTGAAAGGAATAGTCGAAGACCACAGCTTTTTTTGTGGTTTTCCCAATGTCAAAAATCAATGTTATGGGTTCCCGGCTCAAGGTTTTTCGTTTAGTGACAGAAATATCAGAAAAAAAATCAAGAGAATACTGTTTGCTTTTTTACATTGTGCTCAAAGTTTTTTGACCTTAACTACGGTTGGTTTCTGAATTCTTTTAATTTAACTAAAATTCCAAATAACCCTGTCGTTTTGACGCTGCAAAGACAGGCGCGGCGGCGCACATGGCATCAACGACAGGGTTTGTGGAATAACATTTACATGGCAACCTAAACAATACAACAATGGCCGTCTCCGTACCAGAAGCAACCAATGAGCAAGACCTTCAACAACATCGGCAGAAAGTGGAATTTCTCAGGAATGTATTGTCATTGGATGATACTGCTTACGATAAGGTGATTCGCAAAATCGAATCTTTCCAGGTTGCTGTGCCCAGCTGGGCCCTGGGAACAGGCGGAACCCGTTTTGGGCGATTTCCGGCAGGGGGCGAGCCTCGCACGCTTGAGGAGAAAATTGAAGATGTTGGATTGATTCACCAGGCAACCAGGGCAACTAATTCTATTTCATTGCATATCCCCTGGGATATACCCAAAGACGCAACATCTATCCTGGAACTGTTAAGAGAGAATGAATTGATCATAGATTCTGTTAACTCAAACACTTTCCAGGACCAGGCTGATCAGAAGTACTCTTACAAATTTGGATCCCTGTGTCATACGGATGACCGTATCCGAAAGCAGGCTGTGGATCATAACATCGAAGTGGTTGAACACGGTATCAGGCTTAACAGTAAAGTTCTCACGGTTTGGTTGGCGGATGGGTCGAACTTTCCGGGACAGCATCATTTCAGAAAGGCTTATGCCCGAACGCTTGATTCTTTGCAGCAAATATACAAAGCGATGCCGGGTGACTGGAACATGTTAATCGAATACAAGCCGTATGAACCTGGTTTTTATTCTACCGTCATTCCGGATTGGGGTACATCGTACCAGATGAGTCAGGCTTGTGGTGACCGCGCAAATGTCTTGGTTGACCTTGGGCATCATCTACCCAATACTAACATAGAACAGATTGTAGCCAGACTGCTTCATTTTGGTCGCCTTGGCGGATTCCATTTCAACGGCTCACACTATGGCGATGATGACCTCACCACAGGTTCTATAAAGCCGTACCAGCTATTCTTAATTTTCAATGAATTGGTTGCAGGAGCAAACGACCGGCAGGTTAGGAATCCTGCTGTAGCCTATATGATTGACGCAAGTCATAACATCAAAGATCCAATCGAAGATCTTATCAATTCGCTCGAGAATATACGGTCGGCCTATGCCAAAGCACTTTTGGTGAATGTAGAGACGCTTGAGCATGCGCAGCACGAAAATGATGTGGTGTTATGCGAACAGATCCTGCAGGCAGCTTTTCAAACAGATGTTCGACCTTTGCTTGCCGAAGCACGGCTCCGAACAGGAGGGAGTCTGGACCCCATTGGATACTTCCGGTCCCAGAAAATCAGGGAAAAACTTATCGCCAGGCGGGGCAAAAAATCGGTGGCGACAGGATTGTAGTATAACGCTGACTATTCACCGGATGTGCCTGCATCACTATCGAGCATGACGAACCCTTGCGGGATGAGGTGAATGACACTCCCTGGCAGCATCTCGTCTGGAGTTGATAAAAATATCTTGTGCATAATGGACGTTTTTTTGCTCCCGTTTGCCATCAGAATGGGTAGTCGCGCTTCGCGAAAATGCTTTAGCCCTAGCGTGATTCCTTTGCTCAAGCCTGTGGCGGTGCTGAAATATTTTTGCCCGACTATCTTTGTTTCTTCTGCTAGGGTACTGATGTGTGCCACAGCTTCGAATGAAGTACCTGGTTCATTCATGGCGATGTGACCGTTCGTGCCAACCCCGACAAGCATAATGTCCAGGCCGCCGTTTGCATCGATTATGCTATTCACTTCGCCGACTTGCTCGTCCAGGTTGGCAGCCTTGCCATCAAAAAATATGATTTGTGATTCGGGAATTTGGAGGGGGCCAAAAAAATCTTCATCCATCATGTTTCGGCATGATCCATTTTCCCTGGCACCGATACCGATCCATTCATCCAGACTAACAAAAGTACAGGCGCTTACATCCAATCGCTTATTTTCAACGTCTTGGACTAAACATTCAAAAACCCCGCGCGGGGTGTGGCCGGATGCCAGGCAGACCAACGCATTCTTTTTTCTTAACAGGTAGTCTACAATTAGGTCGGCTGTGGACCGGCATAGTGTCTTGTAGTCTGGGTATACTTTTATTTCCATTTTCGCAGTTATTGATTGAGCACAAGTTAATCGTATTAATGATATTTCAAAGATTCTGTAAACTTGGCTGTTGCTCATGCGGCCTGTTTATTGATTAGAACTTCGCTATGAGCGTATAATATATCTTTAAAGGATTTGTTCGTAATATTACTGAGTGCTGCGCAGCTTGCTTGGCAAGAAAGTGGACTTATTGAGGAAAGTCATGAGATGAGTGCGCAAGCATTTTGGTATTTGAGTAGTGTAAAGTTGTAAGATCAAATTCGACTTTAAATTCACCTCCTTGAAAGAATTATCGTTTATTCTTGTTGTTGCGCTGTCTGCAGGATTGCATGTCTCGCTCATGGCATCTGATCTGCAACCGGTCAACCTGACCTGTGAGTATCAGGTCAATCCACTGGGGATCGATACCCGTAAGCCGCGATTTACCTGGATATTCAATACACACGAAAGAAATCAATATCAAACAGCATATGAGATATTAGTCAGCGACGATGCAGTATCGGTTGAAAATGATCACGGAAAAATTTGGTGGACTGGCAAAGTGGACCGTTCTGAAAATGCGTTGATTGAATACAACGGTGAACCATTGAAATCATTCACCCGATACTATTGGCGTGTCCGTACTTATGATAGGTATGGCACCGTATCTTCATGGAGCAAAACGGCATGGTTTGAAACAGCTATGCTGGGAGATGCAGACTGGAAAGCATCCTGGATTGATGATGGAAGCAAGCAGTTTGAACATGATGAGGATTTTTACAAAGATGACCGAATGCCGCTCTTTCGGAAAGAACATGTAGTGAAGAAGAAAGTTGCGGCTGCAAGATTATACGTGGCGGGTGTTGGTTATCACCAAGCCTATGTTAATGGAAATAGGATCGGCAATCACGTGCTCGAGCCAGGTTGGACAACTTATAAGAAGGAAGTGCTCTATGCAGTGCACGATATTACTGCATCGCTGAAGCCGGGTACAAATGTTATCGGTATTATGCTCGGTAATGGCTGGTGGAATCCCTTGCCTTTACGACTTTTTCGCAAATTTAATCTGCGCGATTTTCAACAAACCGGACGACCATGTGTAAAAGCTGAAATACATATTCGCTACATCGACGGATCGGAGGAAATCATCCCAACGGATGAAAGCTGGCAGACTGCGCCCGGACCTGTTTTGCGCAATAGTGTCTACCTGGGTGAGCATTACGATTCACGATTGGAACAAAAGAATTGGAACAAACAGCGTCCGGTGCGCAATGAGTGGACAAGTGCTGCTCTCGTACAAGGCCCATCCGGCGTGCTGCACGTTCAGGAGCAGCCACCTATTCGGGTGACTCGGGTGCTGAAACCCGTTTCAATTACAGAGCTGAAACCAGGCGTTTTTATTGTGGACATGGGACAGAATTTTGCAGGTGTGGTAAGAATAAAAGTCATGGGAAAAGCCGCTACCAGAATAAGCTTACGCTATGGTGAAGCACTTCACCCAGATGGCGCATTGAATTACCTTACAACTGTGGCAGGGCAAATAAAAGAAATATGGAATCTAAGCGGTGGACCCGGTGCACCAGCCACGGCCTGGCAGGAGGACAGCTACACGCTCAAAGGATCGGGTGTAGAAACATGGTCCCCGCGCTTCACTTTTCATGGGTTTCGGTACGTAGAAATTACCGGATGGCCAGGTAAACCTTCAAGCAATGATATCGAAGGGCTAAGAATGAATTCCGACTTACAACAGGTTGGAGAATTCGCCTGTTCCAACGAGATGTTAAACAAGGTCCACCAAGCCGTACAATGGACTTTTCTGAGCAATGTATTCAGCGTACAATCAGATTGCCCGGGACGGGAAAAGATGGGATATGGAGCCGACATGGTTACCACCGCGAATGCCTATCTTTTCAATTTCGATATGAGCAAGTTCTATGCTAAGGCCGTTCAGGATTTTGCCAATGAGCAGCAACCTGATGGTGGTATTACTGAAATTGCCCCATATACCGGAATTCATGACAAAGGTGTTGGTGGAGAATCCGGACCGTTAGGATGGCAACTTGCTTTTCCCTATTTGCAAAAGCGATTGTATGAATTTTATGGTGACAAGCGCATTATCGAGATGCATTTTCCGGCGGTAGTGAGGCAGATCGAATTCTTACAATCGAAAGCCATCGACGGATTGTTTTATTGGGACATCAGCGACCATGTTGCGATTGATCCTAAGCCAGAATCCTTGAGCGCATCTGCATTCTATTATCATCACCTATTACTTGCTGCAGAGTTTGCAGGCATCCTGGGCAAACAGCAGGATTCGTTGAAATATGCCAACCTTGGTGAACAAATTAAGAGAAGCATTATTTCTAAATATTTGGTACCGCATACGGGTCGGTTTGATAATGGAACCCAATCGGCACAGCTTTTTGCATTATGGTATGATCTTTCACCGGAAAAGGAAAATACAATGAAGGTATTGCTGGATGAATTTGAGCGCCACAACTGGCATGTTTCGTCCGGTATTTTTGGGGTGATGATGATGTTTGATGTGCTGCGCCAAAACAACCTCCAGGAAGCGGCTTACACGATCGCCAATCAGAAAGATTATCCGGGTTGGGGATATATGCTGGCAAAAGGTGCCACGACGTTATGGGAATCGTGGGAGTATCCGGACAACGCACCGTCCCAAAATCATCCTATGTTTGGTTCGATTGATGAATGGTTCTACCGTTCTTTATTGGGCATCAATCCCGGTGCCCCCGGTTTCAGGAAGATCGTGATCAAACCACAACCAGCCGGAGATCTTACCTGGGCAAAGGGAACCTACACTTCAATCAATGGGAAAATTGCAAGTAGTTGGAAAATGGAAAATAGCCGGATCAAGTTTAACGTTTCTATTCCGGCAAATACACATGCTGAAGTATGGATTCCATCCAAGCGCGACGCTACAGTTACGACGGATGGAAGATCAATTGATACAGTAGCGGATATTACATTTGTAAAGTTTGCAGATGGATATACGGTTGTACACCTTGGGTCAGGTGACTATTCTTTTGAATCAATACCGTGAAACTCATATTGCCATGATAAATAATATAGTAAGTACCCTTTCTGTAATCCTCATGCTGTCGACGGAGATCTCTACACTTGCCCAGCAACCACCCAGATTAATTGTTCGTGGTGACGACATGGGTTTTTCTCATGCAGGCAACGAAGCGCTCATTAAGACGATGAAAGAGGGGATCGAAACTTCTATTGAAGTCATTGTACCATCACCCTGGTTTCCGGAAGCCGTAAAACTGTTGCAGGAAAATCCAACGGTCGATGTAGGCATCCACCTTGCGCTGACTAGTGAATGGGATAA
Organism: Cyclobacteriaceae bacterium; assembly: GCA_029858965.1. Taxonomy (GTDB): domain Bacteria; phylum Bacteroidota; class Bacteroidia; order Cytophagales; family Cyclobacteriaceae; genus Chryseolinea. The sequence goes on along the minus strand of JAOUDZ010000010.1, from coordinate 87,583 downwards.
TATAAAATATAGGCCAGTCTCCAATTGTCCCAGCCTCACCGACGAAGATGGTTATTTTTTTCCTATGATATGGCCCAATAAAAACTATCCTGGCAAGGCGCTGGTCGAGCATAGCTGGACCATGTCCGATATAGAAAAGGAACTGCGTGCCCAGATTGAATTGGCCTTAAGGAAAGTCCCGAATATTACCCACATTTCGGGACATATGGGATGTCATAATATGAGCCCCGAAGTAGGCGCATTGGCAAAAAAATATCTATAGAATATGAAATTGACATTGATCCAAAGGAGCTTGGAGTAAAAAGCATAAGCTATATTGGTGCGAAAGAAACAGCTGAGCAAAAAATTGAAAGCTTCATCAGAATGCTGGAGAGTTTGAAGCCCGGGGAAACCTATCTTTTTGTTGACCACCCCGGAATCGACACGCCAGAGCTCAGGGCTATTCATCATATTGGCTATGAAACTGTTGCCGTCGACAGGCAAGGTGTAACCGATACGTGGACGGATGAGCGTGTAAGGAACACCGTTAAGCGCCTTGGGATTCAATTAATAAGTTACGCCGATCTAAAGAAATGACAGGTTATCTGGAGGAGGTATAGATCAGGTTTTCTTCTTTGGCTCCTGCAATAATCTCGGTTTTTTCAGCTTCGGTGAGCAAAAGGGAAGTGCCCTCGCAGGTATAGAGGTTACAGCCAAAGCAACCATTGATCCAGGGTTGGTGTAGAAATACCATTCCGCTCCTGCATTGGATGGCATAAATTGACCCTTTATACTGAAAGTCAACTTCAGAAAGTGCGATAATCTTGCGCAGCCATTCCATCGAATTTGCATTTTGGCATTTCAATGCAGCCACGCTTAACGCTTGTTCTTCAAGCGGACTAAATAAGGTTTTGTGCTTTGTGCAGGATCCCAATAAAATGATCAGGAGAAAACTTATAGCTCTAATCATAAGCTTAAAAAGTAGTACAAAATAGCTTTATTTTTCAAATCCTACAAGTGATATCGCCTGGCGCGCCCAGACATAGCAACCGAACACTATGCCGCACGCCAAATAAAGCACGATGAAGAAGGACCCATGACAATTATTTGTGCGGATAAACATGTAATTTCATTCATTGAAAATAGAAGATATGATGAAACGTAAACTGGAAGGACAAGTAGCCCTGATAACCGGCGCGAGCTCCGGAATTGGTGCCGGCGTAGCAAAAGCATTTGCGCTTGAAGGTGCCTCCGTCGTAATAAACTATTCATCCAGTCCTGACAAGGCTGATAAGATATTGAAGGAAATTCAATCGGCCGGAGGTACTGCGATAACAGTTAAGGCTGATGTGAGCAGCGAACAGGAAGTTGTTGACATGTACAAGGAGATATTCAGGTTATGGGGTACTGTCGATATCCTGGTGAATAATGCCGGACTGCAAAAGGATGCCAAATTTCACGAGATGTCGCTGGATGAATGGAACAGGGTTATTGGCATTAATCTTACTGGCCAATTTCTGTGTGCCCGTGAAGCGATAAAGGAATTCTTGCGGCGTGGCGTTGTTCCTGAAAAGTCGAAGGCAGCAGGAAAAATTATTTGTATGAGCTCCGTGCATGAAGTTATCCCATGGGCAGGCCATGCAAACTATGCCTCCTCAAAAGGGGGCGTGATGATGCTGATGAAAAGCATCGCGCAGGAGTATGCCCCGATGAAAATTCGCGTCAACAGTATTGGTCCCGGAGCAATCAGAACGCCAATTAATCATGCAGCCTGGCAAACACCTGAATCTTACCAGCAATTACTGAAACTGATACCGCAAAAAAGAATTGGCGAGGCAGATGATATCGGTGGTGCGGCAGTATGGCTTGCCTCTGATGATTCTGACTATGTGAACGGTATTACGCTGTTTGTAGATGGAGGTATGTTGCTTTACCCCGGCTTCGAAGACAATGGATAAATCTTAAATTCTTAACCATTTGCTAACAACATAGTCATGACTGCAGAAAAACAACGACTACTGGATGACCGCGATAAGAAAAAGAAATGGCGAAAGTTTGGCCCTTATCTAACGGAACGGCAATGGGGAACCGTGCGCGAAGATTACAGCCCCCATGGCAATGCATGGGAATATATTTCGCACGATGCAGCACGCAGCAGGGCATATCGGTGGGGTGAAGAAGGTATCGGCGGTATCAGCGATGATAAGCAATTACTTTGCTTTTCTTTGGCCTTGTGGAATAAAAAAGATCCTATTCTAAAGGAACGCATTTTTGGATTAACGGGGAACGAAGGGAACCACGCAGAAGATTGCAAGGAACACTACTACTACCTCGACAGCACGCCGACACATTCGTACATGAAAATGTTATACAAGTATCCGCAACTGGAGTTTCCGTATGCATTGCTCGTAGACGAGAACAAGAAACGCGGAAAGAAAAATCCTGAATTTGAATTGGTGGACACCGGTATTTTTGATGGGAACCGGTATTTTGATGTGTTTGTTGAATACGCGAAAGCAGACACAGATGATTTGCTCATCAAAATCACCGTCCATAACCGGGGGCCTGAAAAAGCTGCCGTTCATGTGCTGCCGCAAATCTGGTTTCGCAATACCTGGGCATGGGGTTATGACGATTACAAGCCTGAAATGTATCGGGATGATGAAGGCTGTATCAAAATCGCTCACCGCGACCTGGGCAGCTATTACCTTGTAGGTGAAGGCAAACCTGAAGCCTTGTTTTGTGAGAACGAGACCAATACATTGAAACTCTATGATTATCCAAAAACAGGAGCTAGTAAAGATGGTATTAATGATTACTTCATACATGGAAACTATGATGCCATAAACAATATTCCAAAGGGTACAAAAGCAGCCTTTAATTATGTGCTGAACATTGCAGCAGGTAGATCCAAAACGATACGGCTAAGATTATCTCCTAAATTTCATACCGATCCTTTTCTGGAGTTTGGTTCCCTTTTTGATGAACGGGAAAGTGATGCAAATGAATTCTTTGCTGAAATGCAGAAAGATATTGAAGACAAGGACGAAAGGGAAATTCAACGCCAGGCTATTGCAGGCATGCTGTGGAGCAAGCAGTTCTTTTACTATGATGTTGCCGAATGGCTGAAGGGTGATCCTTCACAGCCGGCTCCGCCAGCGGAAAGAAGGTCTGGACGTAACCATGACTGGACACACCTTAACAATGCAGACATTATTTCAATGCCCGACAAATGGGAGTACCCCTGGTATGCAGCATGGGATCTGGCCTTCCACACCATCCCCATTGCGATGGTTGACCCCGAGTTTGCAAAGCATCAACTCAAGTTACTTACCAAGGAATGGTACATGCATCCTAATGGCCAGTTTCCTGCCTATGAATGGGCGTTGGGCGATGTCAACCCACCCGTTCATGGATGGGCTACCTGGCGTGTGTATAAAATAGATCAGAAATTACAGGATGGGAAAGGTGATCGGAAATTCTTAGAAGAAATTTTTCATAAGCTGCTGTTGAACTTTACCTGGTGGGTTAACAAAAAGGACTATAATGATCGTAATATTTTTCAGGGTGGATTTCTGGGCATGGATAATATCGGTGTTTTTGACCGGAGCGCGCAACTCCCTACAGGAGGTCATATAGAACAGTCTGACGGAACCAGTTGGATGGCCATGTTTACCTTGAATATGCTGCGAATGTCATTGGAACTTGCCAGGGAAAACCCAACCTATCAAAGTCTGGCAACAAAATTCTTTGAACATTTCCTCTATATAGCCGGAGCCATGGCGAATGAAGGAATGGATCTTTGGGATGAAGTAGATGAGTTCTTTTATGATGTGCTGCGCACCCCCGATGACAAGCGAACAATCATGCGCGTGCGTTCTATGGTTGGGCTCATTCCGTTGTTTGCAGTGGAGGTTCTTGAACAGGAAATGTTCGACTCGATGCCGGAATTTACAGCCCGCCTGCAATGGTTCTTGAAAAACAGGCCTGATCTGGCCAATCTGATATCGCGTTGGAACGTGAAAGGAAGCGGAGAAAGGCATCTGCTTTCGCTCTTGAGGGGTCATCGGATGAAGCGGTTGCTAAAAAGAATGCTGGATGAGACTGAGTTTTTGTCGCCTTACGGAGTCCGCGCTTTGTCGCGATACCACAATGATAATCCATATTCATTTTATACAAATGGCGATAAGTATACAGTGAAGTACACACCGGCAGAGGGAGATACATCCCTGTTTGGAGGCAATTCCAATTGGCGCGGACCCATCTGGTTTCCGGTAAATTATCTGTTGATAGAATCCTTGCAGCGGTTCCACCATTATTACGGTGACGATTTTAAGGTAGAACATCCAACCGGGTCCGGGAACATGAGAACCCTCCGCGAAATTGCTGAAGATCTTTCCGCTCGCTTGGTCACTATTTTTAAGAAAGACAAAGATGGGAAACGTCCGGTCTATGGACACTATGAAAAGCTCCAGGAAGATGAACACTTCCGCGATTATATCTACTTCTACGAATATTTCCATGGTGATTCAGGGAGAGGTGTCGGTGCAACGCATCAGACAGGATGGACAGGATTAGTGGCTAAACTCATTCAGCCCAAGAAAAAGAAATGAACAAACTTATCTCGACCTGTAGCAGTAGTCTTCTTAAAGAATAGTATATGTTCCTGATGTGTAATATCAATACATTAATGAAGGGGAAATGAAATTCGACAAGAATATCCTTTCAGATTTTGACGAGGCACGGAACCTTGAGTGGATAGAGACCAATGGGATGGGAGGCTATGCCAGCAGCACTGTTTCAGGTGCGCACGCCAGAAGATATCATGGATTATTGGTAGCTGCATTAAACCCACCGGTTGGCCGTACGGTTTTACTTTCAAAATTAGAGGAGTCCATACTTTGGAACTCAGGTGATGAGACAATGCCTCCAGGGGAGGTGCGTATTGATTTGAGCTCCAATCAGTATCCGGGTGCAATTTACCCAATGGGATATACCCACCTGGAACGGTTTGAGCGGGATCTGTTCCCGACGTTTTATTACAACGCAGCAGGCGTCAGGCTGAAGAAGACTATCGCTGCTGTACAGGGAGAAAATACTACGCTTGTTTTATATGAAGTGATGGAGGCTCAAACGGCTTTTACACTGGAGTTGTTACCGTTATACGCTGCCAGGGACTTCCATAGCCTTTCACATGCTAACGACTGCATTGGCAAGCAGTTTCATTTTGATGAGGGGACCTTTCGGACGATGAACTACCAGGGTAGTGCTGAGTTGTTTATTCGGATTCCCAATGCTGAATTTACGGAACAACAGGGGTGGTACTATAATTTTGAGTATGCAGTTGAAAAAAACCGTGGTCTCGAATTCAAAGAAGATTTGTATACCCACGGCAAGTTTTCTATTAAACTGAAGAAAGGCACCAAGGTAGGTATCATTATTTCAACTGAAGATCCATCAGGAAAAAATGTGCTTAAACTATTTGCAGCAGAAAAAAGGAGAAGAGAAGATCTCCTGATGGAATTTGGCTGGAATGAAAGTCTTAAAAGCCTGGTACTTGCAGCCGACCAGTTCATTGTGAAACGAGGTGAACGAAACACAATCATAGCCGGTTACCATTGGTTTGCGGATTGGGGCAGAGATACCATGATTTCTTTGCCTGGGTTATGTCTGGCAACAGGTCGCTATAAAGTTGCCGGACAAATCTTGCAGGAATTTGCAGAAAGTGTCAGTGAAGGAATGCTGCCGAATCGTTTTCCTGACTATGGTGAAGCGCCAGAGTACAACACCTTTGACGCCTCACTTTGGTTCTTTCACGCCATACTGCAATATTACAGTCACACAAAGGATAAGGCTTTTGTCAAGTCGGTGATGCCCATACTGATAAATATTATTGACTGGCATTACAAAGGTACCCGCTACCAAATCAAAGTTGATCCTGAGGATGAACTTCTTCAAGGTGGTCAGGATGGGGTGCAGCTAACCTGGATGGATGCCAAAGTGGGTGATTGGGTTGTAACGCCCCGCAAAGGGAAACCTGTTGAAATAAATGCGCTTTGGTACAATGCGCTGCGTATCGTGGAACTGCTGGCAACAGTCATCGGTAATAAGACTGAAGCGGATAAATTTGGAGCCAAGGCAGCTAAAGTATTGACAAGTTTTGGTAGACAATTTTGGAATCAAGAAGGCGGCTACCTGTACGACTATGTTGACGGAGAATATAGAAATGATGACTTGCGGCCGAACCAGATATTTGCAGTAAGTCTTCCGTTTCAGCTACTATCCAAAGAACGTGCAAAGAAAGTCCTGGCCGTCGTAACGAAAAACTTACTTACGCCCAGAGGATTAAGAAGTTTGTCTCCTTCAAGCCCCCAATACCGGTCTGCCTATGAAGGGGATATATGGCAGCGGGATGGAAGTTATCATCAGGGCACAGTATGGAGTTTTTTACTGGGTCCATATATCGATGCACTTTTTCGGGTCAATGGAGCAAAAGCTAAAGCGGAGGCGTCGTGTATTGTGAATACATTTTTACAGCATTTGCGTGAAGCCGGGGTGGGTACTGTTTCTGAAATATTTGATGCCGATCCTCCGCATACGCCTCGCGGCTGCATAGCGCAGGCTTGGGGTGTCGGGGAGATATTACGCGTTGTACGGGAACATAACCTGATTCAAAAACAGGAGCCGAAAACAAAGCTGTCAGATGACGAACCCGAATTAATTGTAAAGGTTGAAACCTGAAATCAATGACTTTCTTTCACCTTAGAAAAAGCATAAAACATTTCTCTTCCTATTTGTCGAACACTTTCCTTGTACATGGCTGTTTCCTGTGGCGTGTCATCAAAGTCTTTTGGGTCGTCGTAGGGTAGCGCGATTCGGGTAGATGCGCCGATAACGACCGGGCAATTCTCAGCTGCCTCTGCGCAGGTCAAGATCGCGGCAAAGTTGACATTGGGGTTAAAATGATCATTGTATTTTTTTGAATATGCCAGGATTGGTTTTACTGTATGCGAGAAACCAACTTCGTACACAGGATTAGTGCCCTCCGTTGTTTTGATGATGCTGAATCCTGCATCCTGCAAGGCGTGTACGGCCTTAGGGTTAAAAGCAGTCGCTTCAGTTCCACCTGAAAAGCACGCCACGCCAGGTACATCGTAATAATAGGCTGCCGTCTGGGCCCACAGTTGAGCAAGATGACTTCTTCTTGAATTATGCGTGCAAATAAAATTTAGAAGTATCTGGTCATCAGCTTTCAGTTTTTGCTGTACATAATGTGTTAGTTCACCAAGTGTTTCCTTTCGTTTTGGAGTAATCTCCTTGAATTCATTTGTCAATTGCGCTATTGTCTCGGATAACGAAGAAAGTATTGGCTTATTGATCTGGTTCATGTTGCTTTGATGACATATTGGTGTAGAAAAAGAATGCTGAAGTACCTTATGAGCGACCATAGATTTTTAGCACCGTATCACGCCAGGCATTACTATCTGCAGAACAAAGAAGAACCAGCGCTCCTGCGATCTCTTCTGCTTTTACCCAGGCACTGAAATCTGCAGTGGGCATAGCCTTCCGATTAGCGGGGGTATCGATGGTGCTGGGTACAACTACTGAAGCTGTGACATTTTTCGTGGAGGCTGCCGCATTTAACGCCTCGGCGAGTTTGAAAATAAGTGACTTAGACAGCGCGTACCCCAATGCTTTGTTGGCATCCTTAGCGCGCAGGGCCGGGCGTGCTCCGACAAAAACAATTCGCCCGCCGTTCGCTTGTTGCATCATGTGTTGGTAAATGGGACGCGATACAAAATAGGCAGTGTCAAAGTTGAGGCTAAACATTTTCTTGAGGACAGATCCATCGGTTTCGCTGATGCCACCGGGTGCATAACCTCCAACAAGCAAAATGGCCGCATCAATTGTTTGATGTTTTGCCAGCACTTGGGCGATTACGCTATCTACCGATTTTTCATCGGTAAGATCGGAATCGTATGTTTCTACGTCACCCTCGACTTCAAATCCCAGGGTTTTTCCCGGAGAGACCAGGGCGATTACTTTGTATCCCGCATTGATAAATTTCTCAACAGATGCTTTACCCAGATTTCCTGATGCTCCCGTGATAATGACTGTTTTCATTCTGTATATATTTTGCCTGTTTATTTAACAACTAGTAAGCTCAGGGCTAACATAACTGCTTCAATATTTCTTGCTTTGTATAATACGGTTTTCAAGTACGAATAGATCTGAGGTTATTCTATCAGGATAATTACTGCAGTGCCCCCGCAACGGGTTCTGAATTTCTACCTGCAAGAGCCTGGCTTTCAAAAGTCCGTGCCTGTCAGGGGCGTTCGAAGCGCCCTGTTTTTTCCTTTAATCGAATTCGATATATAATTGGATTTTTGCCCAGGGTACGGGTGCGATGCGCCGAAGACGGTCCCATGCGCTGGGGATGGCTGGTTTCGCTTGCCGTCAAAGGCATTAGTCGGGCCAATAATGTTTCTGTTGCGGCAGCCGCCTCCTGGCCGGATAGTTCTTCGTACGTTCCCCACGCGATTACACTTTTCCAATTTGCCAGTGTTTTCATTTCATCCACCTCTAAGCAGCACTCCGGGTTCTGACGTAAAAAATTAATTTTCATTCCTTCTACCGTGTGACCAATAATAAACGCTCCGTCATAAACGTAGGTAATTGGCACAACAAATATTTTTTGATCCGCATAACAACCAAGGCGCCCAATTACATTGGATGAAAGCATTTCTTCTATTTCCTCATTTGTCAACTCGCCAAGCATAGCAGTATTTTTTCAATGTTAAGCATATGCCAAATGTAAGCATTAATTGAAGTTAGTCCGATTCAAACCTATTGAATATCTACTGCTCCCAAAGACATAAAGTGAAGTTCAGGATCGGAATCCTGCCGTGTATCAAGGTGATGGCCGGGGCAAATCAATCCGGATCTGCAATTAAACACAATACTGAATAGATTTGAGACCACTTCAGTCGTGCCAATGGAGGCTTCAAATAGCCTATCAGGGGCTATCATACTTCAATATTGCTTCAATATTTTTGAGTTAATTTGTTACGTGAAAATCCTGATTGTTGAAGATCAATTGGAGTTGGCAAACAACATTCAAACCTACCTTGAGCAGGAGGGTTATGTTTGTGAAGTGGCGGGTACGTATGCCAAAGGAGAGGACAAAATAGTATCGTTTGAATACGATTGCATTGTATTGGATATTATGCTTCCGGACGGAGACGGACTAAAGCTCTTACAATTGCTAAAAGCGGAAAAAAAAGGCGGTAGTGTTTTGATTATCTCCGCAAAAAATTCGCTGGACGATAAGATAAGAGGACTTGACCTGGGTGCTGATGATTATTTAACAAAGCCCTTTCACTTACCCGAACTGAATGCACGTCTCAGAGCAATCTATCGCAGGAAGAATCTCGAAGGGGACGCTGTCGTGCGATTTAACGAAATCATGATTAACACATCACTCAATCAGGTCACCGTAAACGATACGATATTGGATCTTACAAAAAAGGAGTTTGACCTATTGCTGTATTTTATCACAAACAAAAATCGCGTCCTCACACGACAGGCTATAGCGGAGCATCTGTGGGGGGACTATACGGATAACCTGGCCAACTTTGATTTTGTCTACCAACATGTAAAAAATCTCAGAAAGAAGATAAGTCAGGCTAATGGCAAAGATTATATCGGCACTGAGTATGGATTGGGCTATAGGTTTAATACAAATGTGAAGTGAAATTAATTAACAAATTTACTCTGGGGTATATCGTCATTACCACGATGGTGCTCATGATCGGTGGTGTAATCCTGTATATACAGGTTCTTTCGGAACTGGAAAATGAGGCAAAAAACAGGCTTACTGCATGGATTAATGATACTGCAGATCTGATCGAGAAAGGTGAATCAGTCGACTCGCTGATAAACAAAAACATTGTGATTGAATTATTGCCTGAAAATGCAGCGATTTTGTCACTTCGTATCCGGGATTCTACCGGCGTTTTTCCTCCACGCAGGCGTGGAGTGGACCGGATGCTCACCATTTCAACTTCCCGGAAAATTAACGGCAAACATTTTCTTATTTCCGCCAGTGACTTTATTGCAGAACAGGATGAGATTTTCACAGGCGTTCGCAATTCGCTTGTTATTGTTGCGGGTCTGCTTGTTGTGTTGGTTACACTGATGAGCCTTTACTTGTCTAAGCGCATATTGTCTCCTTTTCATCATATGATTAATGCTATCAAGCGATTTAATCTTAAACAGCAGAACCCGATTCTTGGACGCCCGACAACGACAAAGGAGTTCAAAGAATTGAATTATTTTCTGGAAAACATGTCAGCGAAGGCCCTATATGATTATCGGGTGCTCAAGGAATTTTCGGAGAACATTTCCCATGAAATACAGACTCCGCTTACCATTATTCGTGGAAAGCTTGAGTTGTTAATGGATAAGGGTGTGACAGAGGAGCAGTCACACCATATAAATGCTATACACAATGCCGTTCAGAAGCTCTCTTCGGTTAACCACTCGCTTGTGCTCCTGACGAAATTAGAGAACCTGGAGTTCAGTTCGAAAGAGAAAATTAACTTAAGCTTGCTCGTGGAAAATCTATTTCAGTCTTTTCAGGAATTGATGGAAATGAAATCCATCGTGCTAAAAAAGGAAATTCGACCCGATGTTGAAATACCATTGAGTTATCCCCTGGCTGAGATATTAATGAATAACTTGCTTGGAAATGCCATCAGGCATAATATAATAAATGGACAAATTGAAATCAAGTTGTTCAAAAATAACATGGTATTGAGCAATACGGGTAATCCACCTACCGTAAAACCTGATGAATTGTTTAAGCGTTTTAAGAAAGGGAACCAAAGCTCCAACTCAACAGGTTTGGGGTTGTCCATTGCGAAGCAGATATGTGACCTTGCGAACATTAAAATCCGGTATCAATTTGAGGGTGGCTTGCACACCGTTACATTAACTTTCTGATTGTGGCTCAGCGTGAACCATTTCCACTTTTATGGCAATCTTTCAATGGTGCCTTAATTCCTTATCTTCATGTAAAAAAATAATTCATTGGAATGAAATATTCGTTGTTTTTTATTATGCTCTTTACCATTTGCGCATGCGCTAAAAAAACTAGCGATCAGCGACCTAATATCATTATTGTAATGGTAGATGATATGGGCTTCAGCGATATTGGTTGCTATGGGTCTGAGATTGCAACGCCCCATATCGACAGCCTGGGATATAACGGTATCCGATTTACCCAGTTCTATAATGCATCACGATGCTGCCCCACCAGGGCTTCGTTGCTGACCGGGCAATACCCCCACCAGGCCGGTATGGGGGATATGGTAGACACCCGGGGCCGAAGCCGAGAACCGGGCCCATATCAGGGCTGGCTTTCCAGGAATACAGTTACTATTGCCGAAGTCCTAAAAAGGGTTGGGTACAACACCTACATGAGTGGCAAATGGCATGTAGGTGAGGATAGTCTGGACTGGCCGTTGCAACGGGGATTTGACAAATACTTTGGCCTGATTAGCGGCGCAAACAGTTACTTCGAAATTTTACCGAATAGAAAAATTGTCAGCCAGAACACGCTGCTTGCTTTGCTGCCTGATAATTTCTACATGACGCACGCCCTCACCGACAGCGCGCGAAAATTTGTAGCACAGGGACTTGAACAAGACAAACCTTTCTTTCTCTATCTTGCTTACACAGCACCCCATTGGCCATTGCATGCCACGCACGATAAAATGGAAATGTATAAAGGCAAGTATCTCGAGGGATGGGATTCTGTGCGCAACAGAAGGCACCGGAAGCAAATTGAACTCGGGCTGTTTGAAAAACCAGTCGACCTATCTCCACGCGATGAAGTTGTGCCCGATTGGAAGGTTGTCGATAATAAGGAATCGTGGGACCTAAAGATGGCTGCCTACGCAGCGATGCTTTCTTCAGTTGATGAAGGTATTGGCAGGATTGTGCAACTACTCAGGGATGCCGGGCAATTGGACAACACGATGATCATGTTTTTATCTGATAACGGAGCCTGTCATGAAACACTGACAGGAAGAATGGACAACGATTTAAAAGATTTTTCAGCAGTAGCGAAAACCATTCCAGTTGGACAAAAGGGGTCCTATGTTGCGTATGGAAAGGAGTGGGCGAACGCTTGCAATACACCCTTTCGGTTGTATAAGCATTGGACACACGAAGGTGGAATCAATACGCCGTTCATTATCCACTATCCTAACGTTATCCGGCGAGGTCGCATTGTTCACGAGACTGCACACCTGATTGATATTATGCCTACCGTACTGGAATTGAGTGGAGGCAATTACCCCAAAGATTTTGAAGGAAATCAGGTCCATCCGGTAGAGGGCACAAGCCTGGTGCCATTGTTAAACGGCATTGGCTGGAAAGGACATGAAATGCTGTTTTGGGAACACGAAAAGAGCAAAGCAGTACGTAAAGGGAAATGGAAGTTGGTAAGTGAGCCCGACAAGCCATGGGAGTTATATGATATGCACGAGGATCGCAGCGAGTTGCACAACGTTTCGCTGATGTATCCGGATACTGTACACGTAATGGAAGTTGCCTACAATGAATGGGCTTCCCGGGTTGGTGTGAAGTTACGATGAAAATGAAGGTCTTGATAGTGTCTATGGTATGTTTCCTTCCTAAGAACCTCCAGCGCCTTCTCTTGATCCAAGCCCGTCAGCGCCGCGGTAACCGACTATGTCGGTAAAATGATGGCAGCATATCTGTGGGGCTGTTCAGGATACAGATAAATTTTAATAAATAAATATGAGGAAGGTTATAATACAATCAAATGATTATTGTCATGGACGCTTATCAGGGAATCCTGATCGTAATATTTGGTTTCAAGTAATCCCTAATAATAAAATATGTAACTAACTTAGGCCCGGATCAATCAACAATCGCAATGAATATTTTCAAAAAATATGTAATGATAGTGTTGTCAACACTTGTATTTTCATGTACGCCTAAACCGGCAGGTGGACCAATTGTAGAGATGTCAGAGGTTGAAAAAAGACTAAGTGAATACGCCGAGTTTACGCTTACCACTGACCTTTCCGTTCTTTCAGAAAACCAGAAGCAAATTATCCTAAAGCTTATTGAAGTGGCAAAGATCATGGATAACATTTACTGGAAAGAAGCTTATGGCGACAAGACCGAACTGATGGCCAGCCTGAGTACCGAAGCTGAAAAACGTTATGCCGAAATCAATTACGGTCCATGGGACCGGCTGAGGGGAAATGAACCTTTCATCGAGGGTGTTGGTCCCAAGTCACCAGGTGCACAGTTCTATCCCGCTGATATGACCAAAGAAGAATTTGAAGCCTGGGACAATCCGGATAAAGCAGGATCCTATTCTTTTGTCAGAAGGGATGATGACGGCTCACTGATGCTTATCCCCTACCATGTAATGTTTAAGGAGGAGATTAGAAAGGCATCCTTGCTCTTGCTGGAGGCAGCAGCACTTGCCGATGACCCGGATTTCAAAAACTATCTCACCCTCAGGTCAGATGCCCTGCTTACTGATAATTATCAACCTTCCGATATGGCATGGATGGACATGAAAGACAATACCATCGAACTGGTTACAGGACCCGTAGAAGTGTACGAGGATGCATTATTCAACTACAGGGCAGCCCATGAAACCTTTGTCCTTATCAAGGATAAATCCTGGAGCGAGCGATTATCGAAGTTTGCAGCCTTTCTTCCATCCTTACAGGAAGGACTTCCGGTACCCGAAAAATACAAGCAGGAAACTCCTGGTACAGATTCACAATTGAATGCCTATGATGTGATCTATTATGGAGGTGATTGCAATGCAGGAAGCAAGACCATCGCTATAAATCTTCCTAATGATGAGCAAGTACAGCTAGCCAAAGGATCCAGGAGGCTACAACTGAAGAACAGTATCCAGGCAAAATATGACAAGATCCTGGTGCCCATGGCTGAAGTGCTGGTAGACGAAAATCAGCGTCAGCATGTAACTTTTAATGCCTTCTTCTCAAATACAATGTTCCATGAAGTGGCCCATGGATTGGGAATAAAAAATACGATTAATGGAAAAGGAACTGTCCGCGAGAACTTACTTGAAAAAGGAGCTGCCCTGGAAGAAGGAAAAGCTGATATACTCGGACTTTACATGGTAACAAAACTCCATGAAATGGGAGAAATTGAAGGGGAATTAATGGACTATTACGTGACATTCATGGCAGGCATCTTCAGATCTGTTCGTTTTGGTGCCTCCAGCGCTCATGGCAAAGCAAATATGATCCGGTTCAATTACTTTAGTTCCATGAATGCATTCAGTTTTGATGAAGAAACTAAAACCTATTCAGTGAATTTTGACAATTTCCAGGAAGCAATGAATTCGCTTTCAGAAAAAATTCTAACCCTCCAGGGGAATGGTGACTATGAGGGAGTGACTCAACTTTTTGAGGAATTGGGTAATGTTGGGCCTGATCTGCAGGCTGCTCTCAACAGGGTGAATGAAGCAGGAATTCCCCGTGATATTTTCTTTAAACAGGGTACAGAAGTTTTGGGACTGTAAAAAATTAAGTTCAAAGAAGGATTATAAATAGAAAAGCCGGGTTACTTTGCCCCGGCTTTCTTAATTGATCAATTTTTAATATGCGCTTTTATCCATTGCGCTAGCCATGAACGTGTATTCTTGTATTCAATGAATTGCTAAGGGGCGATAGTGAGCTATTTTCTTTCCTCGCGTGGTAAGGACTTTCTCCTTCGGATAGCCTCCTGCTTGATGTTCTTATTGTGTTGTCTTATGCTTTTCCTATTGTTACGGGCGCCTATACTCTCTACCACACCACTGAGGGTGCTTTTTACCAGATAGTCAAAAATGCTTTTAGCATGATTTCTTTCATAAAAAACATCACTTTTTCTGACAAAAGGCGCAGGGTTCCGTGTCCTCACGATAAAAGTATTGGCAAAGAATGAAGCCAATACCTTGCCAAGGCCGGGGTTGGGTTCCTCAACATCTTTTATCAATCCGACTTTAAGATCTTCGTATCTGAAGATCATTTGACCCTGCGCGTAGTTGTCGTTGGCTTTGACTACTTGTTGCAAAGAATTTAGTTTGCCGGATCTAACCTTAGCCAATACGCTCGGTTCCAATATTTCATTCAGTGCTTGTAAATCGAATGATCCAAGAGATACAGTATAATCATAGGTATATTCCGCATCGGTAAGATCAAAATTAAAGACGCTTACAACAGGCCCCTTTCCATACAGTCTTGTCTCCGCAGCTACCCTCATCTTGGGATTTCGTGAAATCCTAAGAGAATCATTGGTGATATTGGTAATGAGTGCGTTCATATCATCAAAATAGATTCTTCCTTCACTATTCACCTTTGCTGATTGTTCTACATATTCTACCAGGCCGTCTTTCAGTATCAAACTATCAATTGAAAGTCCGATGGATAATTCGCGCAAATTTCTCTGCGGTAACTCCCTCACTTGTTTATCCGGAAAGGGAAATCGCTTGTCCCGATGCAATGCTATCTTCATGTCATCAACAACTATGCTTGATGCATGGACGGATTTGTTACTTATGAGCTTGTCAAAATCAAGGTTGTTAACTTCTATTTTAGAGTTCTTGATAGACATCCAGGTGGATTGCACACCAACTTTTTCATGGTACTCTGCTTTTCCAAGCAAGGGTGTTAGTGAAAACGAATCCACAGTGAATTTAGATGGCTTTGAAGCATAATTGACTTCTGCCGCACTTATTTTGCTGAACGAATTGATTCTATAGTTCAAATCAGAAACGGAGAGATCAAAACTTTCGGAATGAAAAGGTAGATTGTGAAGCGCGATAGAATCTGGGTGCAGAATGAAATTCGTAAGACGAAAGTCAACATTTCCAATGGACATCAGGCTATCGTTAAGGCCAAGTATTTTGGCATCTATTAAACTACTGGATTGAATTCGAACGGAAGCAATTATATTTTGATCAAAAGGGTATCTGTTCAGTTGGGCAAAACGTTCTTGTTTTGTAACACCTTTTGATTCAGGCAATGATATGCTGAGTACCGGGTAGGCTATTTCAAGTTCTTCAAGGACTAGATTTTTGTTTTGTAATAACTCATAAAATGAAAGGCCATTCAATTTTACGGACGGAACGGTAGCTGCAATAGGATCGGGCAGCCTCAGAGAAAGCGAAATACTATCCACTTCAATGGTTTTCAATTTGGAAGATAGTGTGGTCTTTGAGATCGAAATGGAATCATCACTGGTTTTGTCTTTGTAATCAATCTCTGACAGCGTGATGCTAACGTCATCAGCATACAGAAATCTTTCCGGGGGCATTTCTTGATCGTGCACAATGTCAAAGTCTGTCATACTCATACTCAAGTCTTTTATGCTGAGATGGTCGTTATTTATGCCATGATATTGAAGACTTCCGCCAATAATCTTAAAAGCATCCACACCAAGCGTATCCAGTCCAAAAGACAGTATCCTGCTTTGGATTTTAGGCAATGGCTTTGCGGGCCTATCTTTGTCAGCTGTGCCGCCTTGAATTGAGATCATGGGGTTAAAAATACTTAGGGAGGATAAATCCAAATTATTGTTGAAGTAATCGCTGTAGTCGTTAATACCCCGAAAATCTATTCTTGGTATAGTAGCACTAAATGTAGTCAGGGAGTCAGCAAGCTTAAGTGGTTCAATTGAGATATTTTTTATGATACCTGTAGAGTCACTCAAATGAAACTGGCAAGTTTCTATGCCCAGTTTATGGCGAAATGTGGGGGATGAAAAATATAAGCTATCAAAACTCAGCAGGAAATCATCATACTTTGGAATCAACTCATTGCGACTTAAAAAATCCTGGCTTAACTCACCATTTTTGATGAGAAGGTTTACATGTTGCGCACTTAAGAATTTAGCTTTATCTCGGCGCACCGCGAAGTCACCATTTTCAAGTATAACGAGACCTATTTGCAATTGAGCAATTAGTGAGCCTATACCTTGGGATGATTTGGTTTCTGCCGAAGGGACGGTCTCTGTCTCCAGGCTTACCACAGGGTGCCTGACTATTAATGAGTCAAAGACATATTTTTGATGATAGAGAATTTGTCTTAAGTTAAACCCTTTGAAGTACAGATGATCTAAGCCACCTGTGAGCGCCATTCCATCATTAGCGCTATTTTTTACTATGCGTATTTGATTGGTCCTAATGAGGCTTTTGCCTCGATCAAGCAGAAGGCTGTCGATAGCAATTTGGTGATTTTCGATGGGTATCGATGCAGCGGGTACGAGTAGTCTAAAATCGCTCGTATGTAAAAAATTCTCCTGTGTCAGGTAGCTGGTACTGTCAAGTGTAAAGTCGTCAATCAAAAGTGATGCCTGCGATAATTTTACAGGACCATTTTTTGTCTTGTAGTTGAGCGATATGTTTTGGATGGATAAGCTGTCAATTTTTATCGTTTTCAGAAATGGTGATACAAAGGGATATAAATTTTCTAAATTCGGCATTTTAACATCTCCATCGTTGGTTGATTTTGCTTTCGGTGTTATGTCTATGAGAACTTTTTCAACCCCAACCAAATCCAATAGCAGCTGCCTTTCGTTGATATATTCATAGGGGTCAAATCCCTCCAGTCGTAACTTTTCCACGATAATCTCATTGAGTGTACTTATGGCGTTGTTTTTTTGAATTGGAGAAATTATGATCTTGCCCGCTTCAAAAAGGGCAGACTTGGTCGCAATGTGAAGGTCTTCGATAGTAAAGTGATGGTTATATCCACCAAGCACAACCTCGTGATTCTTAAGCGTTAATTCCAGGTCCTTGAAATACTGATTTTTGAAGCCAATAGAAGTATTGCTCTGATTCAAGTCAATCTCAAAGATGGACAGATCAAGCTGGTCAAAGACGAATTTCTCCTCAATTCCGATAGGACTTGCATTGATGCTCAATTGTATGTCTTTGAAAGTAAGTTCCCCTATGGAAAGTTGACCGAACACCTGATTTAATTGAAGGAGCAGATCAGGTTCTCTTTTTGTAGCTTTCGCTACCTGATTGTCAATCAAAACCTTGCCACCAGAAAGTAAAATTCTACCAATCTCCAATTCCCTTTCGTGGTAAGCTTTTCCATAGTTCACGTTGGAGATGCTTAATATAGGAACTTCGATGTCGTAGTAATTGGCTTTTTCAGCATCTGATTTTTGAGATGTTACTTTAAAACCATAAACAAAAAAGGATTCATCGGCTGTATTTAATAGTAAACTATCAACATGCATGGAATGGGTGCTGTCGGCCATGTAAACAGACTGGTCGCGTAGTCTGACTTTGATATTGTCGGTAAATAGAATTTTGTCTGTACGGTTTTTACTTTTGTCATTGAGTTCAAAATTTTCTATCCAGAGGCTCAAATCGTTGATGACGACGGGTGAGACCCCTTCATCAGAGATGATGTGCAACGTGAAACGGCCATGGTTCATTTCGAAATCCGATATGGACAGCTCTCGGAGGATCTTGGAGATGGAATGGTAGACGTCACCGGCTTCCAGGGAGACTGATGTTTTTTGATTGCTGGTCAGTTTCTTGTGCAATTCAACGTTGGGCTTTTGAAGGGACAGGCCCTCAATTTCAATTGTCTTGTTAAAGTATATTTTCCATAAGTCGTTTACATCCAGGTCCAGCTTTTCGATGGTAAGTTTATTGATTCCAGTGGTTCCATGGCTCTTTTTTATGACTACCTCGAGGTCGCTGATGCTCAATTGGCTGTATATCAGACTATAGCTGACTTCAGTGTAGGTTATTGCGGAGATGGCGGTATCGGCCTGCATCGCTATATCCATTAGACTTTCCCCCAAAACCTGCCTTGTGTACTTCTTCACAAATGGGGTGTTGACCAGAATAACTACCAGGAGGGGCGCGGCAATGCCAAAGCTTAGCACTTTGTGTTGCCTAAGCCATTTCATAGGATTGTTTGGTCAAGTGCACGAGTCTGAAAATATAGATAGTCTGTTTTTCCAAAAATAATCCTTTCTACTGATCCGCTACAATGACCGTAATACAAATAGTAATGGAGTATACGGTACAACAGCTTTGAAGTGTCTATTATAATTTCCAATTTATCCCCCCAAACTGTACTACTCCATGAGATCAATAAACCTATTTGTTTGTGTATTATTTAGTTTCCTCTATTTGTCTTGTTCGCAAAAAAGCAAACAGGTTGACGGTCCGCGAAGAATAGAAATCCTGTTTCTGGGTCACGACAGCCAACACCACAACTCCGCTGAATACATGCCCCTCCTGGCTTCGGCACTTTCCAGGGAGGGAATCAATTTCACCTATACGGATAAGCTTTCTGATCTGAATGACGAAACATTATCGTGGTACGACGGACTGATGATCTATGCGAATCATGATTCTATTAGCCCTTCGCAGGAAAAATCCCTTCTCGATTTTGTGGCGAATGGTAAAGGATTCTTACCTGTTCATTGCGCCAGTTTTTGCTTCCAGAATTCTGAAAAATATATCGATCTGGTCGGTGGACAATTTCTCAAACATGATACGGCTGTTTTTGTCGCAGAAATCATAGATAGCGATCATCCTACCATGAAGGGGCTGGAAGAATTTTCTACATGGGATGAAACGTATATTCACCATAAGTTAAGTGCTGATCGGACATTGTTAATGGAAAGGGTTGATGGAGAACACCGTGAACCATGGACCTGGGTAAAGGAACATGGTAAAGGAAGGGTGTTTTATACCGCCTTTGGTCATGATGAACGCACCTGGAATAATCCGGGATTTCACCAACTCATGAAACAGGCAACCATTTGGGCTGTGGGCGACAAGGTTAAGGGCCAATGGGAGGAATTCAGGAAAACAATTCCGGAACTCGTTTATAAGGAAGTACCCAACATTCCAAATTATGAAAAGCGCGATCCTGCACCGCGGTATCAGGAACCTTTATCACCAGAACAATCAAAAACATTAATACAGGTGCCTGTGGGGTTTGACCTGGAGTTGTTTGCGTCGGAGCCAGACATTATTAACCCTATTGCAATGGATTGGGATGAGCGCGGTCGCTTGTGGGTAATAGAAACCGTCGATTATCCAAACTCGGTTCGCGATGAAGAAGGTATTGGCGACGACCGGATCAAAATATGTGAAGACACGGATGGTGATGGGAAAGCGGATAAATTCACGATTTTTGCAGACAAGCTTAATATTCCAACCAGTCTCGTATTTGCAAATGACGGAATCATCGTATCCCAGGCACCAGTATTCCTGTTTTTAAAGGACACCGATGGCGATGACAAAGCGGACGTTAGGGAAACTATAATAAATGGGTGGGGTACCTTTGATACGCATGCCGGACCTTCGAACCTGAAATATGGATTCGACAATCAAATCTGGGGAACGGTCGGCTATTCGGGTTTCAAAGGAACGATAGCAGGGAAAAATTATGAGTTTGCGCAAGGTCTTTACCGATTTGCACGCAATGCTTCAAACTTCGAATTCCTGACGAGCACCAGCAACAATACCTGGGGTTTGGGTTTTACCGAAAATAACGATGTCTTTGCTTCTACGGCAAATAATACCCATAGCGTCTTCATGGGAATTTCAGACCGTGCCGCAACCGGGGTGGAAGGAATCCCCATTGGAAGTATCAAAATTGATGGTCATTATGCCATGCACCCCATCACGGATAAGGTAAGGCAGGTTGATGTATTTGGTGGATTCACTGCGGCCGCAGGTCATAGTTTTTATACGGCAAGAGCGTATCCGGAAGCCTACTGGAATACCACTGCATTTGTCTGTGAACCCACAGGGCATTTGGTGCACATGGCGCGCATCGTAAAAGACGGTGCGGGATTTATTGAAAAAGATGGCTGGAATTTGTTCGCCGGCGCGGATGAATGGGTTTCTCCCGTAGAAGCCAAAGTAGGCCCCGATGGTGCAGTATGGGTGCTGGATTGGTATAACTTTATTGTTCAGCACAACCCAACGCCTACACCAGATCGCGGTGGCTACCAGGCAGAAAACGGCCCTGGAAACGCCTATCAAAATCCGCTGCGGGACAAATCGCATGGGCGGATATGGCGGGTCGTAAATCGCGACGCAAAACCATATGCGCCCATCCAATTGAGCATGGAGCGCCCGCAAGAACTCGTCGCAGCCCTCAGCAACGATAATTTGTTCTGGAGAATGACGGCACAACGTCTGCTCGTTGATCGAAACGACAAGGATGTTCTCGGCGAACTCTCAACGTTAGTGAGCTCAGGTAATAACGATGCGGCGGTCATTCATGCGCTGTGGACAATTCATGGCCTGGGTGCAATCCAACCTGGTAACGATGCATTCAAAGTGGTGAAAGATGCGTTGGTTAATCCTTCCGCTGGTGTGAGAAAGGCGGCAATCCAGATCTTGTCGCAAGTTGAGTGGACAGATGCACTGGTATTGGAGTCAAATGTATTGGAAGATCCCGATCCGAATACCAGGCTTACCGCAATCCTGTCGCTTACCACAATACCTTCATCCATAAATCTCGGGCGACTGCTTTATGCCTTAAGTAAGGAACAAAGCATTCAGGCTGACGGCTGGCTGTCTAAAGCAGTGTACGTAGCCGCATCACAACACCAGACTGGTTTTATGGCAGGTTATCTTGGTGAGCATCCCGACTACAAAGGTCAGGAAGGTAAACCGGAAATACATCGGGAATCTCAAGGGGCAGATGACGCTGATTGGAAAATCATGGAGTTGCCTCAACGCATTGAAAAAGCGGGACTGGATATTGACGGTGTGATTTGGTTCCGCAAAACTGTTACGGTTCCTGCTAACCAAATTGGCAAAATCGCTTCTCTTTCATTGGGGCCAATCAATGATTCTGACGACACCTGGGTGAATGGATCAAAAGTGGGGTCAACAGACAGGAACATTGCCAAGGCAAGATTATACAATGTGCCTTCTGGTCTGCTAAAAGGCGGCAAGAATAGTGTATCCGTTAAAGTTCAGGACTTTGGTGGGAGTGGAGGGATTTATGGCAAGGCAGAGCAAATGTTTCTTCAGATAGGGAATGAAAAAATTTCCCTGGCAGGAGGCTGGAAGTATGATGTTGAGAAGGAATTTAATACTACCAGCAACAATCCTTTCGAAGGGTCGTCCGTTGCCGATCTCTTTATGAATAACTATTTCAGCAAACCAACGGCATTGGTTAGTAATGCGGAGGTTGCGCCCAAAGACGTTACAGTGATCACGATTAAGGTAGTCCAGAATGAGATGAAATATGACCTGAAAACATTTTCTGTCGAGGCAGGCAAGCCCGTTGAAATTATCCTGGTGAATCCTGATTTTATGCAGCATAACCTGGTGATTGCCAAACAAGGCACGATGAAGATAGTGGGTGCCGCTGCGGATATACTGGCTTCAGATCCAAAAGCAGCTGAAATGAATTACGTGCCCGCCATACCGGAAGTGCTCTTCGCGACAAAACTGGCTAACCCACAGGAAACGGTTCGGATTCAGTTTACAGCACCAAAAGAGACAGGGGATTATCCTTATGTCTGCACCTTTCCCGGACACTGGTCCATTATGAATGGGGTCATGAAGGTAGTTAACGCAAAATAACGCAAACACATTTTTTTTGCAGTTGAATGAAACAGCATAAGAGGTGAGCATGAATGTAAAATTTGCCGTAAGCACTTGGCTGTGGACTTCCCCTTTCACAACCGATACCGTTGCATTGTTTCCCAAAATAAAATCCATGGGATACGATGCGGTGGAGATTCCAGTGGAATATCCGGAATTAATCGATGGGGATACAGTGAAAAAGGCTTTAGCAGCAAACGGGCTGCAGGCAATTGTTTGTGGGGCATTTGGACCAACACGTGATTTGACGAATGAAGATCCGTCCGTGCACAAGGTTTGCTTCGATTACATCTCACAGTGTTTTGCCCTGTGCAATGTATTGGATGCAAATTTCCTCGCGGGCCCTATGTATTCGGCAGTCGGAAAAGCCCGTATGGTTTCCGCGGAACAACGCAAAGTGGAATGGGAAAGGGCGGTGATAAATATTCGGAAGGTTTGCGAAATGGCGCAGCAACATGGATTGATGATTGCGCTGGAACCATTAAACCGGTTTGAGTCAGATTTGATAAACACTGCGGAAGATGTTATGCGACTCATCCACGATGTAAATCATGATGCTGCACGCGTACTACTGGATGGCTTCCACATGGCTATTGAAGAACGCGATCTTGAAACTGCTATTGTATCGGTGGGGGATAGACTGATGCACGTGCAGGTTTCTGAGAATTATCGTGGAACCCCTGGTACTGGGCAAACAGCATGGCCTTCACTCAAAGCAGGCCTGGAGAAGGTCAACTACAACGGTGTAGTATCGATTGAAAGTTTTACACCGGAGATAAAGGAACTCGCCGGGGCGGTATGCATTTGGAAAAATCTGGCCGCCAGCCAGGATGGTTTTGCGTCTGAAGGAATTACTTTTCTAAAAAAACTATTAAACGCATAGAAGGATGACACAGCAGAAAATTAACGTGGCCATTGTCGGGCTTGGCTTTGGCGCTGAATTTATACCGATTTACAAAAAGTATCCAAAGGCTAACCTGATTGCGATCTGTCAACGGAATGTGGCAAAGCTCAACGAGATTGGCGATGCTTTTGGAATTGAAAAACGGTATACAGATTATGATGAGCTGCTGAAAGATGATGATATAGATGCGGTGCATATCAACACGCCCATTCCAGATCATGGCATTCAATCCATTAAGGCATTAAAAGCAGGTAAACACGTAGCCTGTACGGTACCAATGGCTACGACAGTCAGTGAGTGCGAGGAAATCGTTCGTCTCACCAAAGAAAAGGGCCTCACCTATATGATGATGGAAACGGTGGTGTATGCACGTGAGTTTCTCTTCATGAAGGAACTTTATGATAAAGGTGAATTGGGAAAATTACAGTTTATAAAAGCAAGCCACCAGCAGGATATGGATGGCTGGCCAAACTATTGGCCAGGGTTACCACCAATGCATTATGCTACCCATTGCGTTGGCCCCGCCCTGGGGCTGGTAAGGGGAGAGGCAGAATATGTTTCCTGTTTCGGCTCTGGGACTATTCGTGATGAACTACAGAAGCATTACAACTCGCCATATGCTGTAGAAACTGCTCACATCAAATTCAGGAATTCTGACATCACGGCCCATGTGTACCGGTCGCTTTTCGATGTAGCGCGCCAATACCGTGAAAGTTTTGAAGTGTATGGCTCAAAGAAATCGGTAGAATGGCCACTGATTGAAGGAAGACCTTTGGTGCTCCACACTGCAAAGCGACCGGAGCCGGAAATCCCGGAAGAAGTTGAGTGTCCCGATTTTGCCAAACTGTTACCGGAGTCCATTCAGCGCTTTACAACCAAGGGTGTTTATGATGCCGATGAACATCAGCATCTTTCCTTTACACAAGGCGGCGGGCATGGCGGATCCCACCCTCACCTCGTTCACGCATTTGTAGGCGCATTGCTAACGAACAGTGTGCCCTATCCCAATGCAGTACAATCGGCTAACATTACCTGCGTGGGCATACTGGCTCATGAGTCTGCTATGCAAGGCGGGAAAATTATGCCACTGCCTGAATTTACGCTGGCTTGATATTTACAGGCGAATCATCCGTCCCATAGCGTAAACAAGCGCAGGAGACCCTTCATCGCCTATCATAAATGTTGCCATGAGGATCTGGCACCAAACTACTATAAATATGTAAATTGGCGTAGTGGCAAAACTATTGAAATGAATTTCACCTTTAACCGAAATGCTTTGAAAATACTTTCCACTTTTCCTGGTGGTCTTCTGGTGTTGATCCCTTTGATAATCATGGGTTGTACCAAAATCAGGGAAAGAGACACCATAGATGCACGTGACAATTTCACGACATGGCAGGTATATGGTGGCGACGTCAAAGGAACGCACTATTCAGTATTGGATCAGATTAACCGTAAAAATGTAAGTAAACTCAAAGTCGCTTGGCAATATCGCGCCGATGATATGCGAAGTGATCCCCCCAGTACGATTCAATGCAATCCAATCATCGTGGAGGGGACGATGTATATAACTACTCCCCGATTAAAAGCCGTGGCGCTTGATGCTGCCACCGGAAAGGAACTATGGGTCTTTGATCCCGAGGGTGGAAAAGGTGGTGGAATGAATCGCGGACTAACCTATTGGCGCGACAGCGTGGATCAACGACTCTTTTATGCTGTTGGCGCTTACCTCTATGCGGTGAATGCAAAAGACGGTAAACCGATTATTGGCTTTGGTGAGGGAGGGCGAATAGATTTGCGCAAGAATCTGGATCGGGAGGAGCTTCAATTCGTTACTTCGTCTACACCTGGGGTTGTGTTCAATGATAAGCTGATTATCAGTACATCTGTTGGTGAGGGCCCAAATCCGGGAGCACCCGGGCACATTCGTGCTTTTGATGTCCGTACCGGCGAACGCAAGTGGATTTTTCATACGATACCTTATCCGGGGGAGCCAGGCTATGAAACATGGTCACCGGATTCCTGGAAAACAAACGGAGGGGCCAATAGCTGGGGTGGTTTCACACTCGATACGAAAAGGGGAATCGTCTATTTCGGCACGGGATCAGCCTCCTATGATCATTGGGGAGGTAATCGAATTGGTCAAAATCTATTTGCCAACTGTGTAATGGCGCTCAATGCTGAAACCGGAGAATATGTATGGCACTTCCAGGTAGTGCATCACGATTTGTGGGACTACGATATTCCATGCCCGCCCACGTTAGTGACCTTAGCAAAGGATGGAAAAGAAATTGACGCTGTTGCGCAACCTACCAAGATGGGTCATCTTTTTGTATTGAACCGCGATACCGGCTTGCCTGTATTTCCCGTAGCGGAACGAAGCGTTCCCAGGTCGGATATACCCGGTGAAGAAAGCTGGCCAACACAACCTTTTCCAATTTCTTCGCTGGCGTATGCCCGGCAGGTTTTTACCGATCAGGAAATTACGGACCTGAATCCCGCAGCGACGCAGTATGTGCGAGACACCATCAAAAACATGATCAAAGGGAACATTTTCTCACCGCCATCATTAAAGCCTGTCGTCATGTTTCCGCAATTCAATGGCGGGTCGGAATGGCCAGGGGCAGCTTTTGATCCCGAATCCAACACGTTGATTGTAAACGCAAGCAACGAAGCGGAGTGGATTTCGATGGTCCAGTCGAAGGGCGATAAAGAAACCACGCTGGGTGTTTTGGGAAAACAAATCTTTCAATCCATCTGCGCTAATTGTCACGTTCAAACCAAGACAAATTTTCAAACTTCCCCCGCGGTTACACCGTTGAGTGGCGTTAAAGCGCGCATGACAAAAGATCAGGTGCTATCGCTGCTTGAAACCGGAAAAGGACAAATGCCATCATTCAGGACTTTTTCTGAAGTGGAAAAAAAAGCAATTGTGGCCTGGTTATTTCAGGAAGATGAAAACGAAAAAATCTCAACCAACGACTTAAGAACAAGCTGGCGCAACCAAATTCCATATGTGAGTACGGGTCACTGGGATTTTCGTGATCCTGCCGGGTTCCCGGTAAACAAAAGGCCATGGGGGACACTCAATGCCATAGATCTGAACAAAGGGACAATAAAATGGCAGGTTCCACTGGGAACTTATCCACAGCTTGAAGCGCAAGGTTTAAAACCAACGGGCACGTTTAATATTGGAGGCCCCGTTGTGACGGCAGGGGGGTTAGTATTTATCGGTGCCGCGATGGATGAACGCCTGCATGCCTATGACAAAGATACGGGTGAACTGCTATGGGAATTCCAAATGGATGCAGGTGGCTATGCTACCCCTGCAACTTTTGAAATTGGGGGCCGACAATACGTTGTCATTGCAGCCGGAGGCGGTGGAAAACCAGGAACGAAACCGGGTGATAGCTACTATTGTTTCGCGCTGCCATAACATAAAAATTCATGACGTGTTGGAATGGCAGCACAGCCATATTTGTTTGCATTGCTTATGCCCAGTGCTCCCTTCGGAATTCTCCCGCTGTCTTTCCGGTTTCCTTTTTGAATAACCTTGAGAAATAGGAGATATTCTCCAGGCCTACCTTCTCGGCTATGGTCTGAAGTGAGTTGGCGGTAGTTGTTAGCAGTAATTGAGCGCGTTCAATCCGCTTATGCTGAATGTACTTTATCGGACGTTGCCCCGTAGATTCAAGAAATAGACGCGAGAAATGGTCTGGCGTTAAATGACATCGCCTTGCAAGATCTTCCACCAACAGAACGTGAGGCAAATTCTCGTGGATGTATCGTACGGTTTCCAGTATACGCTCGTTCCAAATAGATTTTTTTGAGGGCGCAGATTCATCCTTCAAAAATCGTGAAAATAGTACTTTAATAATCCCTTGCGTTTCTAACATTGCGGATGAACTTAATTCCTTATTTCGTTCGATGAAGCTCAGAAGTGTTGGTCGGTTATCATACACTTTGGGATCTTCACGTACCAAATTCCGGTTTGGATTAATAGTAAGCAGTCGTTCGAAAAGGTCCCTATCTCCAGGGATTGCCTGCACTTCGTATTGGAACTCGTAAAAGTTATACATGGAGAAACTTTGCCCGATTTCATCCATCACACTGATATAATACTGAGACATGTGTTCATCGCACTTATACCGGCTGTAGGTATAACTTGGGATCAGGTAGAGATAGTCAGGCTTTAAAACGTAAGCGGTGTTGTTGTGATACACTTTTGCAGTCCCATCGGTAATGTAATAAAGCCGTGAATAGGGACTGATCACATTATCATAATCCCATTTGTGGCTCAGGTCAGCGTACCCAACATTGAGCAGCGTAATCTTTAAATTGTCAAAGGATTTGTGCAAGGTATAAACCACTAATAATCAGTTGAGTGATGTCAAAAGTATGATTTTTGTTTTACTAATGTCGGAAATGTGCAAGAATTCCCCTACTCCGGACTACCCTGAACAACGCAGAATTTATGACCTTTGATTGTGGAATACGGTGTCATTTCTTAAAAAGCTCAGTGGTTATGCGTGGTTGCTGCAGAATAATTGCACTTCTGTTTGTTGGGTTTACTTTTTTCAGGTGTAGCCCTGAATTGCCGGAGGATGTAGCATTGGCGATGAAAGAACTGCCCGATCACCTGGATTTTAACATTCATGTAAAGCCTATTCTATCCGATAAGTGTTTTGCATGCCATGGACCGGATAAAGGCAAAGTTAAAGCGGGCTTGCAGTTATATTCTTCCGCTTTAGCATTCAAGGAGCTGCCGGAATCACCCGGGAAATTCGCGATTACACCGGGAAGCCTCAGGAAAAGTCAGTTGTTTCATCGCATTATTTCGTCCGACGAAGAATACAGGATGCCTGGCGCTGAGTCTAACCTTACGCTATCGGCGCACGAAAAAGCTGTACTCATCCGTTGGATTGAAGAGGGAGCAGTATACAAACCCCATTGGGCTTTAATTAAACCTGAAAAGAAAGATTTGCCGGCTGTCAGGAATACAGTATGGGTTGCCAATGAAATTGACAATTTTATACTCGCGAAGATTGAACAAGCCGGACTTACGCCTTCCGCTGCTGCGGAAAAGGAAATATTGCTGCGGAGGGTGAGCCTGGACCTCACCGGTCTTCCACCTACACCTGCTGAAATTGATAACTTTTTGGCTGATCATTCTCCTGACGCATACGAAAAACAAGTAGACCGACTGTTGGCTTCTCCGCATTACGGAGAAAAAATGGCACTGCACTGGATGGATATCTCCAGGTTTGCAGATACGCATGGTTATACCGTTGATCGCTATCGTGATATGTCACCTTATCGTGACTGGGTGATAAAATCATTCAATGAAAATATTTCCTACGACAAATTTGTGACCTGGCAACTTGCAGGAGATCTCTTGCCTGATGCAACGTATGAACAAAAACTGGCGACGGCATTTAACAGAATTCATCCACAGAACATGGAGGGTGGAATCGTTCGCGAGGAATTCCGTGTCGAATATGTTGTCGACAGGGTGAATACAACAAGTCAGGCTTTTATGGCTTTAACCGTAGGATGTGCCCGGTGTCACGATCATAAATTCGATCCCATTTCGCAGAAAAACTATTATCAGCTATTCAGCTTTTTTAATAATGTAAATGAGGAAGGACAGATTTCATGGGATGATGCCATGCCTGTTCCCACTATTATT
The DNA here is from genome assembly GCA_029858965.1 of Cyclobacteriaceae bacterium. Classification (GTDB taxonomy): domain Bacteria; phylum Bacteroidota; class Bacteroidia; order Cytophagales; family Cyclobacteriaceae; genus Chryseolinea. The sequence goes on along the minus strand of JAOUDZ010000010.1, from coordinate 58,333 downwards.
GTTCCAGATCAGCGCAAGGATAGTATTGTTAATTATTTGAACGGCCTTATTGCAGAGCAGGAGCACGATATTGATATTATCAAAAGAGAAGGTAGCGGCGAAGTCCAAAATTGGATGGCATCCGGCCGATATCTGAAATATGCAAACCAAATTTACCCGAAGAACATTCAGGCCCATTTCTCATTTGACCAAAAATCGCTTACCAACAAAATCAACACTTCGCAGCGCGGAGCAATGAAGCAGAATGCGACAAATGGTGAAAAAGCAGTTTTTGCAGGTGGAATACAGGGTGATGGCCTGCTGCTCAATGGCGATGCCTGGTTTGATCTCAATGGTATTGGGGCATTCGGCAGGGCTGAGCCATTTAGCGTGGGATTGTGGGCAAAGGTTCCCAAAGATATTTCTGATGGTGTAATCTTTCACAACGGTGACGGTGCAGTTATCTACAACTTCCGTGGATACCGCCTTGAGTTGCTGGACAACAAACTCTATGTGATGATGGCGCACACGGCGCCGGACAATGCTATAATTGAATTTGCTGATAAACCTTTACCACGCGATGAATGGGTTCACCTGATGATTACCTATGATGGTTCAAGTACTGCGCGCGGTTTAAAATTGTACATGAATAGCGAAGTAGTGAATACAACTATTGAAGTGGATAACCTGTATAAGGATATTCTCTTCAGGCGAAAGGGCCAACCAGAGCCTGGTATTCAGATCGGAGCGTTGTGGAGAGGAAAAGGTGTTAAGGGAACCATCATAGATGATATTGTAGTATTCAATAGGGAATTGAGCCCGTTGGAAGTCATCCAGGTATCTTTTCCGAAGCGATATCGCGCAGTACTCAGTACGGAGTTTGCACAACTCGACAACAAACAGAAAATAATGCTGGAGGATTTTTATTGGCGTACAGTATCGGAAAAACTTAATAAACCCCGAACGACAGTTACAAAACATCGGATGACGATGGCTGATTCGCTTGAAAACAGGCAAGAGGTAATGGTAATGAAGGAAATGAAAAACCCCAGGAAAGCTTATGTTTTGAAGCGTGGACAGTATGATGCGTATGGCGAAGAGGTTACGGCAGGAGTTCCGGAAAGTATATTGCCTATGGCAGAAGATTTACCCAGGAACAGATTGGGGTTGGCATTGTGGCTTATGGATGATGAACATCCGCTTACGGCCCGCGTAGCAGTAAACCGTTTTTGGCAGATGCTTTTTGGGAAAGGTATCGTAAAAACAGCCGAAGATTTCGGTAACCAGGGTGAGATGCCATCGCACCCCATGTTGCTGGATTGGCTGGCCATAAATTTTCGCGAAAGTGGATGGGATATAAAGGCTATACTCAAAAAAATGGCCATGTCTGCTGCATATAGACAGTCATCCAGGTTCAGGGAGGATCTGATGGAAAGGGATCCAGACAATCGACTGCTGGCGCGAGGGCCTGCAAAACGCCTGTCTGGAGAAATGCTTCGCGACAATGCGCTTGCGGCCAGCGGACTCCTGGTCGATGATATAGGAGGTCCAAGCGTAAGTCCGTATCAGCCGCCGGGATTGTGGAAAATTAACGGAGCAGAATATAAGCAGGATTCAGGAAGAAAACTGTACCGCAGAAGTTTGTATACCGTTTGGAAACGCACTGTTCCGCACCCCAGCATCGCCACCTTCGATGCACCCGCAAGAAGTGAGTGCATTGTCAGACGCCAGGAAACAAACACGCCGTTGCAGGCGCTGGTATTGTTGAATGATCCAACCTATGTCGAGGCTGCGCGGGTCTTGGGCGAACAAATGAGCGATCTTGGAAATAATGATAAACCCATTAAAGATGCTTACCTGAAACTTACGGGTAGACTGCCCAATGAGGCAGAGCTTAAGTTAATGATTGCGTTAAGGGAACGAGAATATCAAAAATTCAAAAGTCATCCTGATAAAATACGGGGATGGATCACGGCAGGAGCGTTTGCAGTTCCCAACCGAGATGACTTGTCATGGGTAGCTGCCAATGCTGTGGTTGCCAGTACAATTATGAATGCTGACGCAACGATTACAAAACGATAACCAGGATTATGGGACACCCGCATGACGAGGCGTTCAGGTCAAATGACCCTGACCTCAATAAAATTCAGAAGCAACTTGACCGAAGGACATTTCTTACGAAAACTTCGATGGGACTGGGTGCGCTGGCACTGGGCTCGCTGTTGGGTATTGACAAGTTAAAGGCATCTGCTTCGAAGATTGAACCTGAAATGTTTACCGGAGACCTCAAGCTTCCGCATTTTATGCCCAGGGCAAAGCGCATAGTCTATCTCTTCCAGAGTGGCGGCCCATCGCAATTGGATTTGTTTGACTATAAACCCAAACTCAAAGACTTGCAAGGACAGGATTTACCGGAATCCATTCGAAAAGGACAACGTCTCACGGGCATGAGCGCTGAACAAAGTACGTTGCCGATGGCATCCTCTGTCTTTAATTTCAGGCAGTATGGACAATGCCGAGCGTGGGTAAGTGATTTGATGCCGCATACAGCGGAAATCGTCGATGATTTATGCTTTGTAAAATCGATGTTCACCGAAGCCATCAACCATGATCCAGCCATAACATTTTTTCAGACAGGAAGTCAGTTGCCAGGTCGTCCTTCCATTGGTTCGTGGTTAAGCTATGGATTGGGTTCTGATAACGAGAATCTTCCTTCTTTTGTTGTGCTGGTGTCAAAAAATGCTTCAGGGCAACCGTTGTATGCCCGATTGTGGGGAAATGGATTCCTGCCGTCTCGGCATCAGGGTGTACAGTTCAGGTCGGGGAAAGATCCCGTTCTGTTCCTGAATAATCCGGAAAATTATGATGGTGCCGATCGGGCTGAAATGCTCGGTTATCTCAAGAACCTGAATAAAATACAATACGAAACCTATGGCGACCCGGAAATCAATACGCGGATTTCGCAGTATGAAATGGCGTATCGCATGCAGACTTCTGTACCCGAGATAACCGATATGTCCGATGAACCTGATGAAGTATTTGAAATGTACGGAAAGGATAGTCGCGACCCGGGAACGTATGCGGCCAATTGCCTGCTGGCCAGAAGACTGCTGGAACGCGATGTGAAGTTTGTGCAACTGTATCATCAGGGATGGGATCAGCATCTTTTTTTGCCGGAGGGCATAACGAACCAATCCAAAAACACAGACCAGGCAACGGCTGCGTTAGTGAAGGATCTTAAACAGCGTGGTTTGCTGGAAGACACTCTGGTTGTGTGGGGAGGAGAATTCGGCCGGACTGTCTATTCGCAGGGAAAGCTTACACCTACTAATTATGGCCGCGACCACCACCCACGATGCTTTACCATGTGGATGGCGGGAGCCGGTGTAAAACCCGGATTTACCTTTGGAGAAACCGATGAGGTTGGCTACAACATTGTAAAAGACCCTATGCATGTACACGACTTTCAGGCAACACTGCTGCACCTGATGGGCATTGATCATGAAAAGTTAGTGTTCAAACATCAGGGAAGAAGATTCAGACTTACCGATGTTCATGGTAAATTGGTAAACGACATACTTACATAAATTCTATATGGCTACACGCAGAACATTTATTAGGAAAGCGGCACTGGTTTCGGGTGTGGCAAGTGCTTTGCCCTCTTTTGGATTTAACATCCTTACCAACCGACCAGCAGACGATGGCATTATTGGCCATGGGGAATATCGGTACAAGGTAGTGAAAGACTGGGCAAAGATAAGTCCGGTGCACAATCCGCTCATGAACTGCCATGAGATGGTAATGGACAGCAGCGGAAGATTGCTGATGCTGGGAGATGATACACACAATAATGTTCTGGTATTTGATAAGTCCGGCAAGTTGCTGGATTATTGGGGTACGCAGTATCCCGGCGGGCATGGACTCACGTTGACCAAAGAAGGCGGCGAGGATTTCTTGTTTATTGTCGATTGCGGCTGGTATCAGAACAAACAAGGCCAATGGACGAAGCAAGCTGGTCAGGTATTCAAGACTGATATTACTGGACGCTTGCTCTTTAATTTGGGAGATCCGCATACACTTGGTATTTACAGGAAGGACCAGCCCTTTATGCCTACCGAAGTAGCGGTCGGTCCCAATGGAGATATTTATGTGGCGGACGGCTACGGCTCTGATTATATAATACAATATGACTACAACGGTAAGTATATACGACATTTTGGAGGACATGAAAATAGTAATGCTGAGCATAATCTCGTAAATGCCCATGGCGTGGCCATTGATCACAGAGGAAAGGAACCACTGCTGGTTTGTACTTCCAGAACAGAATATGCATTCAAATATTTTACGCTTGATGGCAAATACATCAGGACGGTGAAATTACCCGGTCTGTTTGTGTGCAGACCTGTCCTTGATGATCAGAACATATATGCGGGTGTCTGCTGGTCTGAAACAAAGGATGGACAAAAATGGGTTAAGGATACGGGATTCATCACCATCCTTGACGGCACTAATAAAGTAGTATCAAACCCCGGTGGTACGGAACCTGTCTACGTAAACAACTCGCTCCAACAAATGTATCAGACACCCGATAAGATATTTAATCACGGCCATGATGTTTGCGTGGATGAAGATAAGAATCTTTACGTTTGCCAGTGGAATGCGAATCATACACCTCCTGTTAAGCTAGTGCGTGTATAACGATATGGAAGTTAACAGCTGGATTATTTTTTTCGGAAGGTTTCATCCCCTGGTGGTGCATCTGCCAATAGGGTTTCTCCTTATGGCGTTTATTTTTAAGTTGCTTGCGGTGTACAAGCCGGCACTTCGACTTGAAGGAGCCATTCATGTAACGTTATTGCTAGGCGGGATATCTGCTGCCATCGCCAGCCTTTTGGGATACTTGCTTTCGCTGGACGGTGGTTACGATAGTAATCTGCTAGACAGGCATATGTGGTCGGGGATTATTACGACAATGCTGGCATTCATGGCATATGCCTTAATCATCGACAAGATAAAACTCCCCGATGTAAAGCTGGAACGACCCAGATGGGCAATGCTCATTGTGATGACATTTGGAATAATGATCACAGGTCATCTGGGGGGTAGCCTTACCCACGGTGAAGATTACCTGACAGCCTATCTTCCGTTCAATACAAACTTAGACGAGCAGATACTTCCCCCAAATTCGCTGGAGGAAGTTCAGGTATACAGTCACCTGGTGAAACCGATCCTCGATAAAAAATGCAAAACCTGCCATCGCCGGGGTAAACGAAAGGGAGAACTTTCCTTTGAGACCATGGAAACATTCAGAAAAGGAGGGGAGAATGGGGTGGTCTTCGTGCCTGGAAATTCTTCAGAAAGCGAGATGGTGAGGCGTACGCATTTGGATCCTGATGATGACGACTTCATGCCTTCGGAGGGAAAGAAGCCGCTCACAGAAAAAGAGAAAGAAATAATCGTGTGGTGGATTGATCAGGCACAGGCAAGTTTTGATACACTATACACAAAAACGCCACATGATGAAAAGATGGATGCCATCGTTTCTGCTATTCTGGGCTTAGGTAGTCTGGACAATCTTGTTAAACTACCTGCTATCGACAGTACACTTTTGAATGAACTCATGACGAATGGTTTTGTAATTCGCGAACTTGTTGGTGGAACAAATATGCTGGACGTTACTTTGCCACCATCAAAGGCTGAGGGTAGGGAGCTGGATCAGTTGTTAAAAGGTTTGGAGAAGATTGGCGATAATGTAGTCTGGCTTAATTTGTCTGGTGTAGGGCTTCTGGATAATCATCTGCTTATCGTTGGGGCGTTTACTAACCTTCAAAAGCTGAGAATTGATAAGAACCCGATAACAGATGAGGGGATGTTGGGATTAAGAAACCTGGAAAAGCTGACGAGCATCAATTTATACAGCACGCGCGTTACGGATGAGACACTTAAGGTATTAAGAGATATGAAGAATCTTAGAAATGTTTATACGTTCAATACCAAGATTACCCAAACGTTGTAAGGGCGGTATGGATGAAGCGTTCCCATCGGTGGAGCGCGTAACGCGCCACCTTTGATACAGAAACGAATAGTAATATTATATGCAGAAAAAAAAGCTAATCCCTTATATCATCCTCGCTGTACTGTTTGTTATTGCCCTTGGCATCAGGCAGTACCGGTCAGAGGAAGTTTCAGAAACCGGAAGTCCTGCTACAAACAATACAGCGCCCAGCACGAAGAAAGCAACGGAAAGCAGGCGAAGTAATCTGGATATTTTTCGCGACCCTGAAGCTGAATATTTTTTCACCAAGCATGCCCGCTGTCGCATGGCGTGCCGGAACATTACACAGAAGGAAGTGAAGGAGATTGTGCGCAAAGCTGATGTCAATTATAATAAGAGTGATTTGGATGCTGCACAGGGTCCAAAATATGCCGTAGAAGGTTATACGGCAAGAGACCGCCAGCATATCCGTGTAATTGTGGCGCCAAAACAACGGCACCTTTCTATTGTGACTGTGATTGACCTTGACAAAGACTGGGAATGCCCGAGTTGCCGGTAGAGAGTGATTCGAACAGCAACACAAAAGCCACTAGCTAATCACTTGCCTTAAGTATTCAAGTATCTTTACCATGGCCAAAGTATCCATTTTACAATAGTCCATTAGCTGTTGCCTTTGCAGAGAAATAGTTTCATCGTCTTGCCATTTCAGTTGCACATATGCCAAACTGGCCATGCCGCCTTCCTGAATAGGTAATACATCATACCGCAGTTCCGGTATGAGCACCGGCAAAACAGCTTTGATGGAATAACTTCCTTTAAAGTCAGGGTGGTAATACCAGCGCCTGGCAAAAGGAATCATCAGGTCAACGACACGTTCATTGATGGCCAGAAGCTCTTTTTCGAAATTCGGATATAGCGTTGCAAGCTCTTTGATCCGTTGCTTCTCGAAATTCATGTTGTAGCAGAGAATGCTGCCAGTGGTTCCAAGATGCTGCAGCATCGAAATGAGCAATTCAGAACGGGGGTCCCTGATACCATCACCTAAGAAAGAAAAATGTTCTAATGCAGCATACCTGGTACGTTGCACATGTAGCGAGTACTGAAACGGAATTTGCTGATACGGCTTACTCTCATCAAACTCCGGGATGCCCGGCATGATGGTTTCAAAATCAAAGAAATACAGGGGGTGGGTGAGTGGCAAAAGGAATTTTCTGATTTGGGCTTTGTCAATAAAAACCTCACCCGTGCGATGATGCAATAGCTGCATGTTCACCTTGTCGGATAGTTCGTAATCGTCAGGGATATGATGTAACGCTTTGTACCCGTCCGCGTATAACTTCCAGGCTGTCCTGTCGGGCAGTTCAAAGATTGAATCTTCCGATGGCATATGCGAAAAGCAGTGATTGGTGAAATCACAACCATAGGGTGTGAAGCAATGTGGACCAATATCAACGACAGGCACATTGCGCTGCACAAGCATGGTTTTGAATGCCTGTATTTTGTCGTTTACGAAGTCTTGTAGCGCTTTTGCTTCATCTACCACCGATTGCGTTGAAAATAATTGCTGGGTATCAAGCGCTCCTTTACGTACGTATTGGTTATTGAGAAACACGATGGAAATATCATGCACGAGTAATCCACAATTCGTTGTTACAAAATATTGAAGTGCTGCATCCTGTACATGTTGTGCTTTAACGGAAGTTGAACTTTTTACTTCAAAAGCATACCAGGCATTTCCTTTTCTGACCAGGATATCGAGTGCGCACAGAACACCTTCAAATTGAAAAGCAGCTTCATAAATAATGGATTCACCTTGTCTGATAAATGCTTTCGTCTTTTCAACCGATATTTGATAAGCATAAGCGTCAGGAGGAGCGGCATCTACACCGCCCGGGAAAAGTTGTCGGGCAAGCTCACCGACATCAGTGCCGGCCTGCATAATAAATTGTTGGCCATCATCAATTGGGTTACGCAGGTCCCGCCCGTACTTATGCAAAAAAAGCCGCTTGGGGCACTGGCACCCGTACATGAAGGTCGATTTCGAAAGTTGATGTCTCAACGGTGATGGTTATTTATTTAATTATCAAACATACAGAAGCATAACGACAACTGATGTCATAAGCTTTTCAGTGAAAATTCACCAGGCAGCTTGGCCGTCAGATGCCTGGAGGAGTCTCGAGTTGAGTGTGCTGTTCAAATTGCTTATATTAACGTCTTGACAAAGCCAATCTTGCTCTTTACTTCCCTGCTGCTGAGTTTCAGCACCTACGCCCAGATTGACCTGGATTCTTTATTGAGTGTATGGCAAGATACTAGGCTGGCAGACACAGCCCGGTTCAATGCATTGAATGAATATTTATACAACGCAGCCGGAAATCGGCCGGATTCAGCATTAGTGTTGGCCGGCGACATGCTTGTGCTGGCTACTTCAAAAAAACTGAAGAGATACGAAGTCGATGCGATGATCCAGCAATCTCGCGCCTTTGCCATGATGGGTGACTTCAAAAATGCATTGGAAGCAGGCATGCGCAGTTCAAAACTGGCTGAAGAAATTGGATATCCCTATGGCGTTGCCCGATCGCTGGGCATAATTGGCGTGATCTATCAAAGAACAGGAGCGTACGAGGCGGCCATAGATTATTTCACCCGGTCATTGGGCATAGCCGAAGACATGCTGGCCAAAGCAAAGAATGGTTCTGTATTGGGAGAGATAAAGTCGTATTCCTTGACGTCGGTTATCGTTGGTATTTATGGTGGTCTTGGATTGCTTTATAAAGAGATGGGCGTTTTTGTAAAATCCATAGCATATTATGAACGCGGGCTGGCGCTGAATGAGGCACTGGGGCGCAAAGACAATATTGCTGCTGGTCTCAATGACATTGCAAACCTGTATGTGAGTGAAGGAGATAATATTAAGGCGCTGGATTATAGTCAGCGATCGCTAAAGACCCTGCCATGAGAAAGACGCTCAATTTGTTTTCGCTGCTATTACTAAGCATCAGCAGCTATGCCCAAATGAATCTTGATTCCCTGATGGGCATCTGGAATGATAAAACCCAGGCCGACACCATCCGCATGGAAGCCTTGAATAAGTTTATCTGGGAACCCATGATGCTTGATGATAAGCTTGATTCTGGAGAAGTGCTGTCCCAACTGATCTATGACCTTGCTATAAAGACAGGATCAAGAAAATACGAGGTGATAGGTTTAAACAATTTAGGAGCATGCCAGGCATTGCGCGGCAATATTCCTATGGCCATAGAGAGGTTTGAGCAAGGCTTGAAAATAGCGGAAGAGATAGGCTATCCCAGAGGCATCTTTGAGTCCCTACAAAGCCTGGGCGTAACTTACGGAGCTTTTCTAAATGATATACCGAAAGGCGAGACATATTTATCCCGCAGCCTAAAGGTTGCAGAGGAAAGCAATAACAAAGAAGGCATGGCTAAAGCATTTACTGCTTATGGGAAGGACGCTCACAGACAAAACAAGATCCTTGAGGCGAGGGAATACTATTTTAAAGCATTAAAACTCGGGCTGGAAACAGAAAGCAAGGGATTGGCATATACGATCAATCAATATCTTGCAGGTACATATGCTGTTGAGGGTAATTATGCTAAGGCAATAGATTATCTTACTATTGCCTTGCAGCAAGCTGAAGCACACGGGAACCACCACCAGTCATCCCATATTCTCACAGCTTTCGGAGGTATTTATCTCAGCCTTGAGGATTATAGCAAATCTGTTGAATATTTTTCGCGGGCTTTGGATCTCCTGGACGAACTTAACCATCGGGAGACCGCTGGCATATTGATGGGAATCGGAGGTGCATATGCCAAACAAAAGAATTATCCGAAGGCCATGGAGTATTTTTTTAGCGCTTTGAAAGTATCTGAAAAGTTGGTCAAAGAAATGGGTGTGGTTGGTAAATATAGTTTAGGTGGTTCTTTTGTATCCCTGGCCTACTGCTATTATGAAAGCGGGGATTATAAAAATGCCCTGGACTATGCAATGCGGGGATTGAAAATCGGTGAAGAATTGGGAATGATAAATGCAGAGCCATATGCTATCATAGGAAACACGTATAGAAAATCAGGTCAATTTACAAAAGCCATTACCTGGTGTAATAAATCACTTACAGTAGCTGAAAAAAATCTATATATCGAAGGTCAACGGGATGCATGCGAATGTCTATACCAGTCATATAAGTCAACAAATCAGGACAGCAAGGCACTTATATTCCATGAGCGTTTTACGCTATTTAAAGATAGTCTTAACAAAAATGAAACAGGCAAAAAACTTCAGCGGATGGAATTTTCCAAAGAGAAAATGGCCGACAGCCTGATGCAACAGAAAGATAAAATGGAAGTGCAGATGGCGCATGAAACGGAGATTCACCAGAAGAACAACACCCGGAATATTTTTCTGGGATCCGGAATCATGCTCTTTGTCCTGTCCGGAGGCTTGTGGAGCCGCCTGAACTTTACACGCAAATCCAAAGCCGTCTTACAAATAGAAAAAGACCGGTCAGAAAGCTTGTTGCTCAACATCCTCCCTGCTGAGGTGGCCGAAGAACTCAAACAAAACGGTGAAGCCCTGGCCCGCGATTTTGATATGGTGTCCATCATCTTTACTGATTTCAAAGGCTTCACCGAAACCTCTGGAAATTTAAGTGCGGGCGAATTGGTGGGTGAACTCAATTATTGTTTCAAAGGCTTTGATGCCATTATGGAGAAGTACGGCATCGAAAAGATAAAAACCATTGGCGATGCCTACATGGCAGCGGGTGGTCTGCAGGGAAGCAAAGAAGATGCGGCTATCCGTACCGTTCGGGCGGCACTGGAAATGCAAGAATTTATTTTAAAAAGAAAAGCAGCCCAAGATGCAGCTGGTTTAATGGCCTTTGAAATGCGTGCTGGCATTCACACGGGTCCGGTAGTAGCGGGTATCGTTGGCGTTAAGAAATTCCAGTACGACATCTGGGGCGACACCGTGAACACCGCCTCGCGCATGGAAAGCAGTAGTGAAGTCGGTAGGGTGAATATTAGCGAATCTACTTACGAAGAAATCAAAGATGAATCAGACTTCACATTTGAAAAACGAGAGAAGATCCAGGTGAAGGGCAAAGGGGAGATGGAGATGTACTTTGTGTTGCATCCAGCCTCATGAAAATCTATTCTTTAATAAGTATATTAATAGAGTTATTTTCCTTCGCGCGTTGCCAATCTGAAAAATAAGTGTATATTAATTTCATGAATCGGCCGAAGGCTATCACCTGACTATTTCTTGATAGGGATATTCCCTCCTGCCAGATTTGCAAAATTGAAGGCCGCTATCTGCTTTACTTCGTTGTGCGGTTCTTTCCATTAGCAGTTACAAAACAATTTTTTAATTCATTCAAAACGAAATACTGACTGGGTTTGTGTTAAAAAATCGAGCCCTTTCGAACCGCCATTATGAAACGACCTAATTAACCTAAATATATTTTATGAGGAGCATTCTACTTTCTTTCAGTATCCTGATCGCATCTGTGACATTTGGATATGCACAACGTACCGTGACGGGTACAATTACGTCCTCCGATGATGCGACTAGTGTCCCTGGCGTTAACATATTGCTGAAAGGGACCGCGACAGGAACAGTGACGGATATTGACGGAAATTATTCCATTTCAGTTCCCAATGACGGGGGTGTGCTCATCGTGTCTTTTGTGGGTTTTGATTCGCAGGAAATTGAAATAGGCAACCAGAGCATCATCGACGTCACGATGGTCGTAAATGCGACCCAGCTTTCTGAGGTTGTCGTTGTAGGCTATACGGCCACTACCCAGAAAAAGCTCGTGAGCGCAGTTTCGATCGTGGATAAAAAGAGAATCGAAAACATACCCGTCGTTGATATCAATCAGATCATCCAGGGCCGCGCCGCCGGTGTGCGTACAACGGCTCCATCTGGTCAGCCCGGCGCGCAGCAGAACATCCGGATCCGGGGTACTGGCTCTATCACGGGGAGTAGCAATCCGCTTTATGTGGTTGACGGTGTTATCGTGGAAAGCGGGGACGTTTCTCATAATACAACGACAATGGATATCCTTTCGAACCTCAATCCGGGTGATATTGAAAATATGACCATACTCAAGGATGCTTCAGCAACAGCCTTGTACGGTGCGCGCGCAGCCAATGGCGTAATCCTGATCACAACCAAGCAGGGAAAAAGCGGTGAAACAAAAATAACCGCCAAGATCGCCTATGGCAGCACTTCGCCACTGATCGGCAATCTGAAGATGATGGACGGCCAACAAGCGTGGGACTATGAAAGACAAGTGCTTGCCAACTCCGGGTTTGACCAGGCTACCATCGATGCTGTCAGACCTGCTTCATTGCTCGACGCAACGACGAACTGGGTTGATGAAGCCTTCCGCACAGGACATACGAAAAACTTCGAGCTCCAGGCATCCGGAGGAAATGAAAAGACTCAGTTCTATATTTCAGGTGGAGCCTTTGCCCAGGATGGCACACTCATCGGGTCAAGCTTCAAGCGTTACACTACCCGGATGAATCTGAAGCACAGCGTATCTGAAAAACTCGATTTTGGTACGAATTTCAATCTTTCATACACGGACCAGCTTAATGCGAATTCAGGAGCTACTTTTTCAAGCCCTTTGCTTGGCGCTTTTGTAAACACACCCCTTCAATCAAAGATCAATCCTGACACCGGCGAACTTTACACAGGCCTGGAACCGGATTTCTCAATTTTTACAGCCGATAACTTCTTATATTCCGTACCACGCAATCCTTCTGTCAACAACACTTTAAGGACCCTTGCCAAAGTCTACGCTACGTATCATTTTACTGATAAAATAGGATTGACACAAAATGTGGGACTTGACTTTATTTCCATGAAAGAATCAAGTTTCCTGGATCCCACAACAGGTGATGGGTCGGAGTATAATGGGGCGATAGTTAACGACTACAGTGAGAATATAACCCTGACTTCCCAGACGCTTGTTAATTTTGAAGTACCGATCGGCGATAATCATATTATTGATGGTGTAGCAGGATTTGAATATCAGCAGAATAACAGGGACTATTTTCTGGCTTTTGGTAAAGGGTTAGCCACAGGTCAGTTGCAGACGCTCCAATCTACAGCCGAGCCTGTTCAAGTTGATGGATCACGGTCGGCATACCGGTTCATATCCTACCTGGGACAGGCAAACTACAACTATAAGGAAAAGTACTTTCTCAGCGCCAGTATCCGCTATGATGCTTCTTCAAGATTTGGAACCGGAAAACAATGGGCGCCCTTCTGGTCACTGGCTGGTGGCTGGCGTTTCCATGACGAAGCTTTCATGTCCGGTGTAGGCTGGATATCGGATGGGAAACTCAGAATCAACTATGGAACCAGTGGGAATGCTGCTATCGGAGATTATGGATCGCTGGGATTGTACAGCTTCAATGCTGCCTACAATGGAATTCCCGGAAGCCAGCCGAATCAGATAGCCAATCCAAACTTATCCTGGGAGCAAAGCCGGTCTCTCGATATAGGTTTGGATCTTGGATTTATTGAAAACAGAATTTTTGCCTCGATGGATTATTACAGGCGCAATTCCGACAATCTGCTCCTCAACGTTCCCGTATCCAGAACAACGGGCTTCTCTACGGCACTTAAAAATATCGGCGAGATGCAAAATTCCGGATTCGAATTGACACTGACAACAGTAAACTTTGATGGCGCGTTTCGCTGGAGCACAGATTTCAATGTTGCGTGGAACAAAAACAAGATTGTTTCCCTCCCAGGTGGAGAAGACATCCTCAACGGGCCCCAGATTTCCAGGGAAGGCATTCCTATCCAAAGCTTCTATGTCCAGAAGTGGAAAGGTGTAAACCCGGCTGACGGTACGCCCTTATGGGCCAAGGGTGGATTTGATGCCAGCGGCAATTATACAGGAGAAGGTGAAACCACTACCGGGGTTTATGGACAGGCAGACCGTTACATTGTAGGCAATGCCACTCCGAAATTCACGGGTGGATTGAACAATGCGATGTCTTATAAAGGTATAACATTCAGCTTTTTCTTCATATTCGTCCACGGTAATAAGGTATCGAATGAATCCAGGTCCTTCATCGAAAGTGATGGTCAGCGCTTTGGGTGGAATTACCTCGTGGCTGCCGCTGAAGGTACCTGGCAAAATCCTGGCGATGTTGCTGAAAGACCACAGCCCTTGCTGGGAGGCAATAATTCCGCCAACGCGTTTTCGACACGCTATCTTGAAGATGGATCATTTGTCAGACTCCGGAATGTCACGCTTGGTTACTCGCTGCCGAAAAATATACTGGGTAAAAGCGGCATCAAAAATGTTTACCTCTACGCAACAGGACAAAACTTGTGGGTTACCACAAAGTACTCCGGCTTTGATCCGGAAATGGATCAAAATGGACGTGAGTTTTTCCGCTACCCCGTTGGCAAAAGTTATACGTTTGGCGTGGACATTACTTTCTAGATATATTAAAAAAGCAAACTCATGAAAAAGATCTTATATAAATTATCTGCAACGACGATAGCAGTGTTGTTCACGATAACATCCTGCACGGATCAACTTGAACAGAATGACCCACAAGCCTTGTCTACAACGGAGGCACTGGGTACGTTTGACGGACTCGTGACGGCCTTGCACGGAGCTTACGATGGACTTCAGCGGCTGAGTTGGTACGGAAGGGATTTTCTTGTGATACCTGAGGTTGGGGCCGACAACGTATACATCTCAATTGATAACTCAAACAGGTTCTTGCAGAACTGGAACTATCAGCTGAACTCAAGCAATACGCAAACAGCTTTGTGGACTGATGCGTATGCCACCATATTGATGGTGAACAATATAATTGAGCAAATCCAGGTGGTTGATATTAATTCTTCGGATCAGGCAGAGGCTTCATTGGTTGAAGGCGAAGCTTACGCCATCCGGGCCCTTGCCCATTTCGACCTTGTTCGTGCCTTTGCACAGCCTTATACGGTTAATCCGAGCAGTCTCGGTGTTGCTGTCGTTATCGCGCCACTTGATCCTGGCGCCGAACCGGCAAGAGCCACCGTTGCTGAAGTTTATGCGCAGATAGACGCAGACCTCGCAAAAGCGGCGGGTTTGTTGGATAATTCGCAGGGACCCTACAGGATCACCAAAGATGCCGTAGCGGCCATGCAGGCCAGAGTAGCACTTTACAAAGGCGATTATGCGACAGCAAAGTTGAAAGCAGATGAAGTTATCAATTCAGGATCTTATCCCCTTATGGATGCAGCCGATGTGACCGATGCCTGGACATCGGATGGATTTTCTGAGGAGATATTTACGCTAAAGTTTTTAGCATCAGAATCCAGAGGACCTGACAACCTCGGCAGTATTTACGTTCCATCACCTGGCTATGGCGATATCCGTCCTTCCACAGATTGGCGAAAGTTGATGGATGCAGACCTGGATGGTGTGGCAGATGATGGCGATGTTCGCCTGGATTGGATTAGGCTTTATATCGATGGGCAATGGTACCAGCATAAGTTTGATGGGGCTGATGGTGTTCCGGGTCTTACTAGTCCGAAAATCCTCAGGGCATCTGAAATGTACCTGATTGCCGCGGAAGCAGCCTTGGAAACCAGCGGCGACCCTGTGCCTTATCTGAATACACTGCGCGCAGCACGTGGAGCAAGCGACCTCATCAGTGCTGATTTGTCTGTAATCATGGATGAGCGGAGCAGGGAGCTCGCCTTTGAGGGACACCGCGCTTTCGATCTCTTCCGTCGTGGCTTGTCAGCAACCCGCAATCAATTTGTTGACGCTCCGGGAACAGCAGTCTCCGGTCCAGATGTGATACCCCCGAATGACAACCAGCGCGTTTACCCCATTCCGCAGGTAGAATTGGACGTAAACCAAAATATGGTTCAGAACCCGGGCTACGAAATCAACGGGTAAGTCGTAACGGTTCATTACAAACTTCCTACCCTTCAGCGTCACTCGTCAGCGGACGATGAAGTCTTAGAAGTACCTTAGATCCTTCCTGCAAAACGGTTTTGATTTAGCATCTTTTCAAGACACCAAGCTAGGGGGGAAAACGTTGTGCTTTTCGGGATTGCCGGGAGGACTTTGTTCTCTGACACGACCTAAAGTATTGGTTAAAACTGATACGCTTCTTGGTATATTGCAACGCTATGTCAGAAAATTAAATTGCTTCCGGGAATGCTGCGTTCCGCTCTACTCTTCTTTGGCACTTTTTTTATTGTGATTGTCGCCATTGGAATCCTATCTGTTTGGAACGTAAGAAATATGATTGAAACCGAGCAGAAAATAAATAACACAAACAGGATATTTTACGAGCTGGAGCAATTGATTTCTAACGCTAAGGATTTATACCTTTCTGCCAGGACCTATGTCATAACAGGTGACACGACTGATTTAATGAACCGTAAGAATATCAATCGTAAAACAAGTGAGGGATTACGTATTCTTCAATCCATGATGAAAGACAGCCTGGCGCTTGCTGATCTTAACCAATTATCAGCATATATGGCTATTCGTGCAGAAGACTTTGTTGAGGTTGTAATTAGAAAAAGAAAGGAAAAAGGCTTTTACGAAGCCCAAAAGTTTTTTTCAGAAAATAGAAATCAGGTACTCATTACAGACCTTATTCCGCAGTTGATTTATAAGATCAAAAGTAGGGAACAAGCGTTACTCGACGAAAGCGTTACCGTGTCTGACCAAAATGCTGACAAAACGATTAAGATGGTGGTGACAGGAACATTTGCCTCGATTTTATTGGTATTGAGTGCGCTTCATGTCATCAGAAAAGATAGGATAAGAATAGGTCTTGATATGAAACAAATTGAAAAGGCAAAATCCGAACTGGAGGTTCTCGCCAATCAACTGCAAAGACAAAATAGTAGACTATTGAACTTTTCGCAGATCACATCTCATAATTTGAGATCACCGGTTAGCAATCTCAACTCGCTGCTGCATTTCTATAAAGAGAGCACGCGGAGTGAGGACAGAGAAATGCTCCTTGGGAAGTTTGAAACGGTTATAAACCATCTCACATCAACACTAAACGACCTAACAGAGGCCCTTAAAATTCAGGAGGATTTAAGCAAAGAATCCGAGCTAGTAACCTTTAAAGAAATATTTGACAAGACCCTGGAATCTTTATCTGGTCATCTGATGGAAACCGGTGCCATTGTCACCAGTGATTTTTCAAAAGCAGAGTCGATTGAATACCCCAAATCCTACCTGGAGAGCATTATGCTTAATCTCTTCTCTAATGCGCTCAAGTACAGGTCACCTCACCGTACCCCACAAATACATTTTCAGACTATGAATATCGGCGACAAAGTAATATTGACCGTGCGGGATAATGGAGTTGGTATTGACCTACACAAACATGGAGGCAAGCTTTTTGGTTTGAACACCACCTTTCACAATCACCCTGATGCTAAAGGCGTTGGTCTTTACATCACGAAAACTCAGGTAGAGGCGATGGGTGGAGAAATCTCAGCGGACAGTACTGTTGATAAAGGAACCACATTTAAGGTCGTGTTCAGAAAGGAATAAGCGTGTCTGGATTGCCCCCCGCAGCGTCCCCGAATGGCCCGGGTGACGATGAGGGATCTAGTTTTTAAGTGTGGTTATTTCTGACGAAAATTGGTTCACAAGTTTTTACGCTATAACTTGCGCTCATGATCAGGAAGCTGGTTGTTTGTACAACAATAGTGACGATGGCACTCCACAGCGGATACCGGATGGGCATCCTTGATCAGTTATATCAAAAGCGACATGAAATCGCATTTTCGATTGGCATTATCGCAGAAATTCCAATTGCGATGTGTAACAGCGAGTTTGATTTCAGCGATGGACTTACGATTGAGACGGAGGATGAACCCGAGTCTGTTCCACAATCTGTTTTGCAAACCAGGGAAATAAATCTCTTTTTCATTTCAGCATTCCAACTTCCATGCCCTCCGGAAATTCAGTTAAACCCTGAGCGCGTGATGGAAGCTTCGGATCTTTACAGATATTCCCTGGGCGCCTCCATTTTTCACCCACCCGCCACTTTAGGATAAAGTATTCTCTTCAATTTTTCCGGATGCTTCAACGCCATCGCGCTAACCGGAAATAGGTCTTTTTCCTATCACCAACACTTAAAATAACTAAAATGAAGAAGCACTATTCATTTATTATCATAGTTTTTCTTTCCGTTTCATCCGTCAGCTACGGATGCGAAATTTGTGGCTGTGCCAATAGTAATTTCCAAATCGGCCTCTTGCCTAGCTTCAGCAATGGTTTTGCAGGATTTCGGTACAGTTTCTCTCAGTTTGATTCCCGCATGAAATCCGATCCTGAAGAATTCAGTCACGACTTTTATCAGTCCATGGAACTGTGGGGCGGATACAATTTCAAAAAAATCCAGGTAATGGCCTTCATGCCGTACATCATATCCCGAAAAGAAAGTGATGAAGGCATTACTAATACAAAGGGCTTTGGGGATTTGATGTTATTGGTAAACTACCAGGTAGTGGCTTCAACAGCCCTGAGCAAGAACGAAAAGGTAACTGTGCGTCATGAACTTTATCTTGGGGGTGGAATAAAGTTGCCCACCGGAATCAATCAGGTAGATGTCACTAATCCTGATTTTAATATCGGTGACTTCAACTCGCAAGCCGGAACAGGAAGTGTGGATTATATGCTCAATGCAACACACAATCTGATGTGGAACAACAGTGGGGTTGTAACCAATATTGCCTATAGGATTAACACTGCAAATCAGGATAACTACCGATTTGGAAATCGAACCTACCTGAATTCGTCCTACTATTACACCTTTTCAAAATCGGAAATGAAAATAAAGCCTAATGTCGGGATTAATTTCCAGCATAACGATATTAACCACTTTGAAGGTAGTACCATCGAGAATAGTAACGGGTATATCTTCAATTCAAGTTTAGGCGTAAACCTTCTCCTCAAAAAAATGGGGTTCAATGCGGTAGTGTTTATTCCCATGACGCAAAATTATTACGATGGTCAAACTAAAATGAAGTCAATGGTGCTATTGGGCCTGACCTATTCCTTTTAAAACAAACATACATCTCATAAGCCATGTAAGAAACTATGATTACAGCGGCATTCCTCCCCTCAGTGTCTCCGAGTGGCTCGGCTGACACTGAGGGTAAAAGGGTTCATTGAGCACAAGGGCCTGATAAGAATCACGCCATTCGCTGACGGGAATCATACGGAAGTCCTGTACAATTAAATACTTTCAGCCAACAGTATTTAACTTAGGTTAACGTTTCTTGCGATGAAGGAAAGAATTAAAACCAGGATGGTTGGGCAATCGTCCGCCGTGTATGGTATAGGGTTTATTGGTGCCCTTATTTATTTTATCCAACATGCTACAAGCTTTTGGATGGGTTTTATGGGGTTTATCAAAGCAATGTTTTGGCCGGGTATCCTGGTTTATAAAATGCTTGAGTTCCTCAAACTGTAGTACTTTATTTCGTTGAGATTCCCGACACCATAAATCCTGAGTATAAGTGGAACCCTAAACAGGGATTTACAGCAACATGACGTTTTCATTGCTTCATGAAAGGATTTGAAAATACAACGTTTCTCGTTTTATACAATGTATGGATGCCGTTGCTCACCCTGGGTGGAGTTTACATCGTTTCATCTTTTGGAGAAGAAGTCCCTATCGAGCTTTCCTGCTTTCCTTATTGTTTGAACTGTACTTTTCCTGGGTATCTTCAACATCTGCTAGTCAGCATTCATTGTGGTCACGTTAATCCAAATATTGTAGAATGGACCTAATTATAACCTTTTTTGCAGTCACAGTACTGAGTGCCGTGTTGGTTTACGCCAGAAAGAAGCGAAAGGCGCTGGAAGAAAAGTTGAATCGAAACTTTCCGGAGCAGTGGCGAACAATCCTTAAACAACGCGTAGTATTTTACGGGGGGTTAAACGATCAGGATAAAGCACTCTTCGAAAAACGCGTACAACTGTTCCTGGCCACCAAAAATATTGACGCAATCGACACTGACATTGATGACACGATACGGCTAATGGTGGCGTGCAGTGCCGTTATTCCCACCTTTGCTTTTCCAGGATACAACTATGCCAACGTCAATACCGTGTTGATTTATCCCAACAGCTTTGATGAGCAGTTTCAAACCCAACGATTTGAAGGACATCAAGAATTTATCGCTGGAATGGTGGGTAATCGATTTATGAATGGCAACGTCATCTTGTCTAAACCCGATCTTGTCAAAGCATTCGATGGATTGCCACACAATGAAAATGTAGGCATCCATGAATTCGTGCATTTACTTGACAAGGAAGATGGTGCAATTGATGGTGTCCCAGAATTGCTATTGAACCATCGTTATGTTGGGCCCTGGCTGCATGAAATAAAGAATGAGATAAAAAGAATCGCTAACGGGAAGTCTGACATCAATCCTTACGCGCTCACGAGTAATGCTGAGTTTTTGGCAGTAGTAAGCGAATATTTCTTTTCCAATCCGTATAAATTTCAAAAAAGACATCCGGAACTGTATGAATTTCTTTCCACTATTTTTGATACGCACAAAGTTAATGTAGTGACTAGAACATAATCTAAGTAAACGAAAAATTATCGGCGACAGTAAATGAGTAACAGGTAATCCTGCAAGACATACGCCGGTCATTACAGGATTAAGGAGCTGAGCCGTTTGTGTGTGGTAGCCAGAAGGGTTAGACCATATTTTATTTTTTCTTTCGGCCGAATTGAAACGTGCGTGTAACATTAAATCCAAGATGGATGTCTCCGTCAAAGAAATCGCCGGCAGTCTCAGTAATAAAAGCACGCTCTGTCAGGCCTCTGGTATTGGTGATGATCAATTGAAAATCATGACCACCCGTTTCAATGTCAACTGCAAAACCCAGGGCATCGTAATAAGGATTGTTGTCCGGGACACCAAAACGATGATAATATTCGACGTTCAGTGAAATACTTTTCGACACTTTTACTCTGCCACCTGCCCCCAGTGCAAATTGGGTGTTGTTTTCAATGGTCTGGTCAGCCAGGTTTTTGTGAACAACGGTAGGCATCAGTTGAAGTGACAACGCTGAAGTAAACTTTCTGGCGATAAGCAACTGACCCGTATACGAGAGGCGATCCTCCAGCGTAATATCAAATCCGGCATCTTCCTTTTTTGGTGAAGTTTTAATCGCAAAATTTCCATAAGCAGTAATGGTAACAGGCATGCCACCGACTACTTGTTTTAAGGCTTTGTAGCGCAGGTAGCTGTCCATTGTCTTATCCACGGAGTTGCGTCCCAGGCCGACACCCAGTCGATCCGTAATACCATACTCCAGGCCCAGGCGAACATAGGCCTGATCCAGACCAAAAAGTTCGTATAGGCCCTGATTTATCGCCCCAAACCGATGCGAGAAAATAAATTCCAGTTCACGCTTATTTTTTGTTTTGACAGTCTGACCGTTAACCAAACGGCTACCTTTAAATGTGGATGTTACGTATTCGGGTTCCGTTGGGTTGCTTTGTTCAAGTTCGTTAAGCAAGTCATCCTGTGCATAACAAGCTGTACCCGCAAGGAAGAAAAGGACAATAAGTATTCTCATAAGCGTTTATAGGTTAGCGCTATTGTTACTTCAACCTCCTCTGCAATATTGTTCCACAGGATCTGAGGAATTTTAACTTTATAATCTTCCAATCTGATCACAAATTTCGACCGCGCCACGATTTGATTCGGGCTGGGTTGAAATGTTCCGGATACTTTAATCTCTCTGGTAACACCATGAATGGTTAGCTTGCCTGTGGCATTTACTGTTTGTTCGGAGGAATCATTTAAATTAAAGTTAATAAACTTCCCCTGAAATATGGCTTTTGGATATTTATCTGACTCGAGATACTTTTCATTGAAGTGTTCCTTCATCAGGGATTTGGCAAACTCAAAATCTTTGATGGGAATTGAAATAGCAACCTCCCCGGTGGACACATTCAGCAGACTAATTGCTTTATGGTTTTCTGCCTTGATATCCTCAACAGGAGCATCAGAGAAAAAACTGACCAAGGATTGTTCGGCAGCGTACTTTTGGCCATAGACGGAAAGTACTACGGGAGTCGTCAGGACCAACAGTATGATTGCTTTTACTTTTTTCAATTGAAGCTCAATTGTTCAAAGCGCCATCCTCTACCCAGCAGGAAATCAGGTCCAGCTGAGCTTGTGGTAATTTGGCTGCGTCTTTGGGCATTTCACCACTTTGCGTTTTTGATTTGATGTCGGCGGCACGTGATTGTACATTTGCGAAACTAGTAAAGCTGACAGATGCCGCACCCCCCGATACGTGGCATCCGGATACAGCACAATTGGCAGTAATAATGCTTTGCACTTCAGTACTGTACAAAGTTCCATTTAAGACTTCCACATTTTGCGTTACCGAACAGCCCGTGTTGTCCGTGACTTTAACCGAATAATTTCCGGCAGCAAGGTTATCGTATACTGACGTACCGGATGTTGCCCCGCCAGCTATTTGATAAGCATATGGTGCTGTACCGCCGCTTGCATTGATGGTAATGACGCCATCGCTGGTTTTGCAACCGCTTACGGTTGTATTAACAGTGGCAGCAAGTGTTGATCCGGCTGCATTTATCGTTACACTTTTGGTTCGCTCACAGTTGTTTTTATCCCTGACCTTCAGCTGATAGGTGCCGGCTGCCAAGCCGGTAAAAGCCGGGGAACCACCGAAAGGTTGGGCATCGATTGCAAACTGATATGGTTCATCCCCCCCCGTTGCTGTGGCAGTGATCGAACCATCGGTGGCGCCACACGAAGTAGGACCTGACCCGGAGCCAGTTACGGCAAGCGTGGATACGGCGCAATCGACCGGCTGCGGTGCGTCATCACTGGAACATCCCTTGAAGGTGAACAACGATACGCATAGCGAAACGGTTATAATTCTGATTTGATTTCTGGTTTGCATATTTAACTTATTTAATTCTATACTTGAGACCCGCGAATATACCCATGCTGGACAACAATACATCACCTTCGCCTACACCTGCCAAAGGAGCCTTTAAGAATGGCTCTGCCTGTAAATACAACCGGTGCGATAATTGATATTGAATGCCCAACGATAGGTTAAGCATCTTGAACCACTCGTTATTTTTTCCATCTATCTCATCATTATAGACCCGATCGCCATAACTGGTAAATACGGTATAGGTATAATTTTCACTTACCATGATGTAGGATGAAAAGCCTGCACTCGCATAAAATGAAGTTCTGTGATGTGGTCGAAACTGATATGAAAGGTTTATGGGAATGTCCAGAATACGGCAAGTACCATCCAAACGATCTGCCGTGTAATTGCCGTACGTGATCTCATTGTCCGTAGAATATTTTTTCTTTGACCAAATTCCTCCGGTAGAAACTGACCACCTGCCGTTGAATTGATATTCCACAAGTAAAGCAAAGTTGCTTCCAACTGAGCTGGCTGTGGCATAATTGATGGAGGATAAATCCGGGGAAGCGAGCGCTCTGATGAAAATTGAATTCGAAATCTTGTTTCTTTGTTCGATTACCGTTTCTGCCGTCTCCGATTGGTTTATGGCTGCTTTCCCACTGTTCATTTCGTGCATAATCGAGTCATTGGCATGATCACCGTTGACTACCGTTAATGAACTACGCTTGTCATTTTGCAGATCGGGCGGTTCCGCTCCGCTGAGGTGATTTTCCGCATCGTCGATGACACTGCTGCCCGGATGAACGACTTGCTCCTGATTTCCCATAACCGGCTTATCAGATTTTTCTGCGTGCGCTGCAACAATCAACGAATTGCTGTTTTCATTTTGGCGCGCGAGCGGTTCGGCTTTGCTGATGTTATTTGCTGCATCCGTGATGACCCCGTTGCTGGGATGAAAATTGTTCTTTTTGTCGCGAATACCTTGCTTATCAGATGGTTCATTCGCCTGCGCAATGGTTGTCGCTGCAAATGAACCACTATTATCATTTTGGCTAACGAAAGTTTCCGCCTCACCGAATTGACTTTTTTTATTGGTGACGACGCTGCTGCTACGATGAGTATTGTTCCTTTCGTCACGAATAACTTGCGGATCAAATGGAGCAACCGATTCACCTGATTTATTTTCTTCCCCGCTGCGCTTATCAGCGATGGTTCTTTCCTGTTCAGCATCAGATGCGCTTTGAAGCTGACTTTGATTTTGCCTCGTCGTGACAGGCCGGTCTTGCATTAATGCTTGCTCTTTGCCTTCAGGTGTAACCTTACCGATACTGGAAACTTCATAGGTTATGCCTACCCATACGCCGCCTGAAAAAATGACTATACCCAACAATATTAGCGGGATCCACCCCCTCCAGGGGGCTCGATTAGCCTGATCAAGTTTCGTCTCCATGGCACGCCATCCGGCCGAATCAAAAGCAGGTTGTAAACCTTCTGCGGCTTCCTTAAAAAGAGAATCGAGCTCCTGATCAGTTAACTTTTTCATAAGAAATCTTATCCAGTCTTTCCAACATGCTCCGCAAATTCTCACGCGCTTTCAGCAAGTTCGATTTTGATGTGCCGGCTGAAATCCTCAGCATTTTTCCAATCTCCTGATGGGTGTAGCCATCAATGACGTGTAAATTAAAAACAGCCCGGTAAGCGGGTGACAATCTTTGAACCAACCCTATTAACTCTTCATGTGAAAGATTGGCCTCGCCCCGGGGCTGTGTAAAAGCGGCATGAGCAGACTCCATCGGATCATGCTTTTGGTGCTTGAGCTCTTTTCTATACTGATCAATGGAAGCCCTGATCATAACTTGTCGCAACCATGGTTTGAATGGCGAATCCCCATGATATTGATCGATCTTCAGAAACACTTTCATAAATCCATCATTCATCGCCTCTTTAGCCTCATCCATTGTTCTTGAGTACCGGGCGCAGATACTTAAGGCATATGAATAATAATGCTGATACAGCAATCGCTGGCTGTCTCGATCTTTGCGCTTGCAGCCCAGTATCAGCAGGTCCATGAGGTATTCCCGGGTTTAGGTTCTTTATACTTGACGGAACAAAAAATGAAAGGGTTGCCTTCCTTTCTTCAAATTACAAAAAAACCAGCGGCGCGAGCGCAGTGCCACGTCAATACGATTGGGAGTATAGCTGGTTTAATGACCTTCCTTGCCCCCTTTGCGACTAATGCTAATACGTGTAGGCCTAATTTTAGGGTTCAACGCTAGCGAATTAATACCAGCTTTGGTTAACTTCACATGAACCAAAACCAACCAATATGAAAAAATTATTCTTTCTTGCTTTAGGGCTCCTGGCCCTGTCAGCATGCCAGGAAAAGCAGTATTTCAAGGAATCACCTGAAATTGACCTGGTGAAAAAAGGCATCGCGGCCTATTTCAGCGGTGACTGGGAAACGTTCCGCGCCGGTTATGCCGATACGGCGAAAATCGCTGTAAATGTATGGGATGAAGATAAGTGGGTAGGTCCTGACGCATACATTGAAGGCTTGAAAAGCAATTTGACGAACTACGCGGAATATAATATTGGCGAAAATCCCGTGTATGAAATGATTGTGACCGATGAAGGCGATAAATGGGTTCATGCCTGGTTTTTGCACAGCGGCAAAACCAACGGAGGAAAAGATGTTACCACGCCGGTCAATGTGTCCTTCTTTGTAAAGGATAACAAGATTGCAATGCAGATCGATATTTTCAACGCGCTGCCCGGATATCTGGCCAGGCAACCAGCAGCTTCCATGGAACCGGCAGATTCCACAATGGTCTCGGAATAAGAAACCGGTTGCCGGATAAACAAAAATAACATTAAATAGAAAAGCAGTACCTGACGTCATCAGGCACTGCTTTTTTTGTTTGTTTAGTTACTCCGGCGAAACGCCCTTAATGATACGATAGACGGCACCGCCTCTGCTTGATTCCAGTTTGTTGATTTCTGCGAGGCCTTCATTTGGAAAAACCGTTTTTGGATCCCATGTAGGATTCAATGCTTCTTTCAGACTGGGATAGATGTCGTATGACACAGTGGTGGCGTGAATGTTGTATCCTGAAGGCGATAATATAATGGCATTACCCCAGGCTAATTGCGTAGTTTGTTTCTTGTCCATGGCCGCCTTGATGAACGGTCCCCAATGCTTGCGCTCAAGCGCGATAGTACTGCCAGGATTCGAAGAATCATGGTACACCATACTTACAAACTTGTAATCTTCACCCTTCGCGCCAGCGGCCTCTTGCCAATCTTCGGTGTGAAGATAGAACTGACTCGTCCATTTACTAATGCTATTGGTCTCCATCTTGTCCGCAGTAACATTGGGGAATGCTGCCTTGATATTTTTCTCACTCCAAACTTCACCAGCGGCATCAATATTTTTATACCTGTTGATAATCAGGAAGTTGGAACTGTTCTCCAGGTCATAACCACCAACTTTCTCCATCAAAGCCCAAAATACAATGTTGCCATCAGCCATTGCCTTCCTGGCGATTTCAGCCCAATAGGTGGTTTCTCTTTTTACAAATTCTGCCCGGTTCGCTCCTGAAACCTTGACGTAAATGTACATGGTAATACCCGGATCTTCGGCGGCCTGCGCCAGGGTTGTTGTTTGGGAAGCCATCAAAAGGACGAACATGAGCATAATAATCCTCATGATCGGATTTTTTTGTGTTTTCATAATAGTAGGTTTAGTGATAAGAATTGATATAAAACTGTAATGTAAGGAAATTAGAAAATACTTTCCAGCAATTTTGGCACCAATGCAGAACTGAAGGACATTCAGACATAACCATTGATTTTTGTTGGATAATGAAATTGCGCACGCGATTTTACATTGGCGTGCCCCCTCATGTCTCGGGGTCGCGCTATCCGCTATACTCCTCGTGCAGCCGCAAACGCCTGCGCTACTGCGTGGTGCCGCTGCTATCGCTCACGCAGTAAGAACGCATATTCGTTATCCGGTTGACTATGTATTCTGGTTTCAATTCGACAGGAACCAGCTTGTTGTAGATCTCAACGCCAGCTGAATCCAATAAAAAAAACAAAGTTTTGCGCATAAGGCAAAAAACATCTTATATTATGTCATTTATCCAACCCGGTAATTGCAGCGGTTCAAGTACGGTGAGCACTGTGTGCTGAACAGAGAAAATGCTAAACTAAATCATGGCAACACTTCCTGGCAAAAGAATAGAATCCATTGACCTGCTCAAAGGCTTGGTGATGGTTATCATGGCACTCGACCACACAAGGGATTACTTTCATTCCGGTGCGTTTCTTTTTGACCCTACCGACCCGAGCGCTACAACACTGCCGATCTATTTTACCCGGTGGATTACGCACTATTGTGCACCTGCATTTTCTTTTCTTGCAGGCCTTTCGGCCTTTTTTGTAGGGAAACGAAAATCCATTGGCGAACTCTCCGGCTTTTTGTTGAAACGCGGACTTTGGTTGGTCTTCATCGAAATGACTGTGGTAAATTTTGCCTGGTATTTTGATGTTCAGTTCAGAACGCCTGGTTTTCTGGTCATCTGGTCGTTAGGTATCAGCATGCTGGTGTTGGCTGCATTGGTTTATCTTCCCCGTAAAATTATTTTGATTTTCAGTTGCATAATGATTTTCGGTCACAACCTGCTCGATACTGTACATTTTGAAGGCAGCATAGTCTGGGCAATGATTCATGAGTTAACGATATTTAAGCTTTCGGAAAGTTATCAACTTTATGCCTACTATCCGATCATCCCATGGATTGCAGTAATGTCGCTGGGTTATTGCTTTGGCCCGATGTACGATCAGTCTTTCGACAGCCAGAAACGAAAAGGAATCCTCACCACGATCGGTATGGCTGCAAGCATACTGTTTGTGATTGTCAGAGGCATAAATGTATATGGAGATCCCGTGAAGTGGACATCATACGATACAACTGTGAAGACAATGATGTCATTCCTGAATCCTGCCAAGTACCCACCGTCGCTTTCTTATCTGCTCATGACCCTGGGTCCGTCGTTGCTCTTTCTTGCCTACAGTGAGAATTTGAAAAACGGTATAGCAAAGTTCTTCAGTACCTTCGGGAGGGTTCCTTTTTTCTACTACATCCTGCACATTTATCTCATTCACGGTTTAGCCATGGTGGCGGCGCAGTTAACCGGGTTTGGATGGCATAGCATGATTCTCAATGACTGGGTAACGGAAATACCATCGCTAAAAGGATTTGGCTTCAGCCTGTGGTTTGTTTATGCTGTGTGGGCAGGGGTTGTTGTCTTGTTGTATCCTTTGTGTGTAAAATTTGACAGGTATAAATCAAGTCACAGGGAAAAATGGTGGCTAAGTTATTTGTAAGCATTAAAACGCATTTTATCAAGGTTCACAGGCTAGATAGCCATTAAAAGAAAAAACGACTTCAATGGAAAAAATCCAAAAAAGGCAAATCCTGATTCTGGGATTACTGGTGTTTCTTTTCAATATGAGCGTGGAGGCACAAAAAATAAAAGTATCGTATACCTCAGATGCCTATGAAGGGCCATTTTCGGGCAAAGTGATATTATACCTTTCGAAATATGGCAAAACCCCAAAGGATCTTAATTACGGGATGCCACTGTTTTGTGTTTTCTCCATAACAGTAAATAAAGTAGATCCAAATTCAACCATATTATTTGATGATTCGGCGATTGCCTACCCTGTAAAACTATCAGATATTGAGAGAGGTGAATATTATGCCCAGGTAGTTTGGGATAGAAACAATGGAGGTCGAAATATCGGGTCCAGCCCGGATAACATGTATAATGAACCAATAAAAATTAACCTGACTAAAGACTTTGGCAAAACGTTTTCTATTAGCTGCAACTCGAAAATGCCGGTGCCCACGTTTGAAGAAACTGATTATGTAAAAGAACTCCAAGCTCCTTCGCCGTTACTGTCATCGTTTTACAAAAGAGCGACAACTATTGATGCTGCCATTATTCTCCCTTTAGAATATTATAGTGCTCCATCCCGTATGTTCCCTGTACTTTATAAGATTTCAGGTTTTGGAGGAGATTATCATTCATATTCGGGTAAAGAAGAGAATAGCACCCCGCTTGATTCTATCCCTTGCATCACTGTATATCTGGATGGAAACTGTCCTACGGGACACAGCACCTATGCAAATAGCGCCAATAACGGACCGTGGGGAGATGCGCTTATTAATGAACTGATCCCTTTGATTGAAAAAAAATACCGATGCAATGGTGCGCGTTTCCTCACAGGCCATAGTAGTGGTGGATGGACCGTGGCATGGCTTCAGGTCAATTACCCTAAAGTATTTGCTGGCTGCTGGTCAAGTTCTCCTGACCCGGTTGATTTCAGGAACTTTCAATTGGTGAATATCTATGAAGATAAAAACATGTATTATGATAAAGAAGAAAACATAAGAATAGATGGATCTATCGGGGGGAGAATCCCCTGGATCTACCTGAGGGATGATTACAGGATTGAAAATGTGTTGTATCGAGGAGAACAGTATATGTCGTGGAATGCTGTCTTTGGTAAAATGATGAAAAATGGGGTGCCCGAATCTATTTGTAATGTCAACACAGGTGAAATTAACCCGGTAGTGGCATCTCATTGGAAGGATTACGATATATCATTGATTTTGAGAAATCATTGGGAAGAACTTAAGCCTGATCTTGATGCTAAAATAAGAATTTCGGTAGGTACTGATGATAATTTTTTTCTGGACAAGTCTGTAAAGCTATTAGAGAAAGAAATGAAAAAATTACACGCAAATTTTGAATTTGCATACTATCCGGGAGATCATTTTACAGTACATTATGATGCTTATAACAAGGATGGATATCAGTTTCTGGCGAAAAAATATGCGGAATGGTTAGCCCAACATCTGCAAACAAAAAACTAAATTAGTATCCTGAAAAAATTATAGCTGATTCGTTGATATAACACTAGCCTTTACAATCACGGTCATGAATTAAGATAGAATATTGCCAACATCGAAACAATCTTTCATGAACTGTTTTCCGGAAACGCTTTTTGAATATTTTTTCTTCAACGACCGGTTCATTAAACAAGTGTCTTGGACGTGATTAAACTGTTTGAAATACCACATCTATGTTATTAATTACGTTATTAAAAATGCAATTATTTCTATGAGTACGTTTAACAAAGTATAGCTTCGGTCTCTGGCCGTTAGATCATAAATTAAGGCGACTAATGTTGATTACTATTACTATATGAAAAAATTGTCCCTGTCAAAAGCATCTTTCCTGTGCATTTGGATACTCATTTTTGTTTCCTGCAATCCTGCTGTCCGAAATGAAAAAACTGATGTTGTTTTGCCAATTATTCCCCAACCCAATAAGGTTCGTGTCTATGAAGGCTCTTTTACTTTGGATTCTTTGACCCAATTGGTATTATCAACAGGAGCGCAAAACAAAGTGTCCTTTTGGTTTATCAAAGAACTGCAAAAAGCATATGGTTTCTCATGCCATATTGGAACGGAACCTGAAGAGGAAAATACGATTGCACTGATAGAGGATAACGCATTGGATGACGAAGCGTATATCCTTGAAATCAATGACACCAACGTATCCATTAAAGCATCTTCTGAGGCTGGATATTTTTATGCCTTTCAGACTATTCTGCAACTGGCTCCGGTTCCTGGAGAAAAAAACGGTCTGTCAAATCTGGAGATTCCCCAGTTGACTATCGCTGATCAGCCAAGGTTCAAGTGGAGGGGTGTTGCGTTGGACCTTTCACGACATTTCTTTGGCCCGGCTTCTATTAGAAAATTGATAGATCAAATGGCAGCGCAAAAAATGAATAGGCTGCATTTGCACCTGACAGATGATAATGGATGGCGAATAGAGATTAAGGAGTATCCGAAACTCCATGAAATTGGCTCCCGTGGAGATAAGTCAAATCCAAATGGGCCGGCCTTCTATCTCACAGAGAAAGAAGCGAGAGATATCGCTGCTTATGCAAATGATAGACAGATTATGATCATCCCCGAAGTGGATATCCCCGGACATTCAGGTGCGGTGGAAAGAGCTTATCCAGCCTTTAGCGGGGGCAACAATACACTCAATATTGCCAATGACGATGCTATCAAAATGATTGAAACAGTGATGCTTCGCATCTCCGATATTTTTAACACACAGTACGTTCACTTTGGAAGCGATGAAGTAAGAGACCATAATTGGGAAGACCAGGCCGTGATGCGTGCCAAGATGAATGCTTTGGGACTGCACAACCAACACGAATTTGAAGGATGGTTTGACAGAAAAATGGCTGATTTCATTGTAGCTTCGGGACTCCATCCTGTAGCCTGGGATGAAGCTTCAGATTTTGGCATAAACAAAGCAACAACCTTGCAATGGTGGCGTTGTCTGCAACCGGAAGCTTTATATGCTGCAGCAAAACAAGGTTATAATATTATTATTTCTCCGGCCGACTTTGTCTACTTGGACTATCCAAACGATTTGAAAGAGGCAGGTGCATATTGGGAAGGATTGCGCAACGGGGCAAACTCTACAGAAGCAATATACAAGTGGAATCCCGTTCCTGATACTTTTGACAGTACTATGTCTGCCAACGTTATGGGTATTGAAGCGGCTATCTGGACAGAGTTTATTACCAATCAGAAGCGATTGGAGTACATGGCTTATCCAAGGCTTTCAGCAGTAGCAGAAAAAGCCTGGACCAATGAAGAAGAATTGGACTGGGAGGCATTTCAAAAAAGATTATCAGTGCAGTATCTGAGATATAAAAAGGCGGGTATCAATTATCGAATACCAAATCTAAGTATTGAAGAACGCAAGATTCGGCAGCCAGAGGCATTTGATGGACCTATATCGGAGTAACGTGTAGTGTTAGCGTTGCTTCATTTGGCAATGCAAATCCGCTCGCCAACAGGGAACTTTCATGGAATGGGTACATCGGTCATTTTACGGGCATGAGTGTGCATGATGGAGGAAATCGCGAAGAGGCCGGTAATTCTTAGCGTAAATAAGGATCATTGCGGATGATAAATCCTTTCAGCTTCTTTGTACACCCGGGATTTGTCAAGTGTCATGGGTTTGGTTTTCTGTTGGATAAACAACTCCATTTGATCCGCGTAGTGTGTACTGCCAGGTCGGGTGGAAGCGCCATAAGAATTAATTGTCTCGATTTCCGGGCCGTCCTGCGTGAACTTCACCAATTCAATATAGGATTCACCTTGGTCGCCCTTCACCATACCATTCTTGTATTGAACTGACAGCATCGAAGCAATCACATCCGGTATGCCGGGAAGGGCAATTGATTTTTGTCCGCGTACAAGCTTCTGGTATTGCCCCAGCGAAACTTCCGTGGTGCCAAAGTATTTCTCGAGATAGTGTTTACTGTACCTCAGCAATTCCAGGCACTTTGCTTCGGTAAGAGAACGGTAAGTGGCGCCGGCGTCTTGCTCTTCTACAACTTTATAGTAGATGACAGAGAATAATGCAGCGCCCTTGCTGTCAACATTGGCTTTTCTGTCCCAGGTATTCAAAGATTGAATCAGCGCTGCTAAATCGGGGTGATCATTTTGGTTCAGCAGGAAGAGGGTGTCGCAACTCGTTTGGTATTTTAAATGAAGCGGTAACTGAAGATCGTATTTTATTTTCTTCATTTCCGCGTAGTTTATTTTCGGATAAGCTGCAATCAGATTCATGAAGCGTTCACTGCGGTTATTGTCGTGCGTTTCATACCCCATGGTAGGATCATATTGGTTTGCTTTGATATTATCTTTTGCAGCAGTGGCATTAAAAGGAGAGTGGTTGCTGTTGAAAATATAGCCAGAAGCCGGCTGCAGCACCTGGGGCAGATCACTGAAGGGGTGAAAGGCGGACCACAAGGTTTGTGATGTGTTTCCGGGCAGCGTAGCCTTCCAGTTGAAACCTTTGTTGCGCAGCGGTATTTTTCCATTGCTGACATAGTAAATGGTATCATAGCGGTCTGCATAAATGATGTTGTAGCCGGATATCGCATTCATGTTCAATGCTGCTTTAAACTGGCTGAAGCTCCTTGCCTTATTCATATGATACCATTGTTCCAGCGCTCTGATTTCCATTAATGCCCCGGTGCGAATGGCGAACACACCGCGATCTACCCGCATGGCCGGTCCGTAAATGCTGTTCAGGGCTTCTTTCTTTACAGTGATCTTGAGCCCTGCAATTTTCACTTTCATCCTCGCCTCAGTCCGTTCCAGTTCCTTCCATTGGCCATCGACCTTGTACTGATATTTATTATTGGGATTCATTTCCAGCTGATAGACATCAAGCTTGTCCGGATAGTTGACAGTGTGTGCCCAGCCCAGAAATTCATTGCAGCCCAGCAGAATAATGGGAGCCCCCGGAAAGAGGGCGCCAAGAATATTCCAACCCTCTTCACTGCAGAGATGCGCCTCATACCAGGCGACAGGTCCCTGCAAGGGTTGATGAGAATTGATGGCAAGGTAAGTATCGCCATCTTTCGTTATGCTGGAGTTAAAGGCATATGCGTTGGAGCCCCCTGGTTTCCAGGCATCTACGCCTGGGATGGAGCCGTTGATGATATTCTTCAAGGCATTATCTGCTCCGGCAGCAATAGCGAGTTGCAGCACGGAGTATGTCAGCATATCCTTTGGGTTAATGGGAAACATTTTCCGGATAAGAACTTCTTTGGGGTGTGACCGTGCATAGGAATTTATCCCATCACAATAGGCCTGAAGGACGGTCTTGAACACTGGTGAAATATCCTCTTCATAACGACTGTCCACCAGTTCACGACAACGCATGAATTGGACAACATAATCTACCGTTGCACCTGATTTTCCCGTGTACTGCCCCAGCATCGCCTTGCCGGCAAGGAATCCTAACTGAATGGTCTTGAAATCATCTTCCGCATGCGCCCATGCCAGTCCGTAGGATACGCCGGCATCGGTCTTCGCAAAAATGTGCGGTACGCCCCAGCGGTCCCTGACAATGTCGACCGCTGCAGGATCTACCGGCTTAATCTGAGCGTGACCTGCAAAAGAAATCAGGATAAATAGAATAGCTGGTGCCTTCATTGTAACAGTTCTGTCACAAAAATACCGAAAGAGATCAAGGTATTTTAAAAAAGTTTTGCGCGTCAACTTCAGGATTTAACCTTCGCCACGGCAGGTAAATTTGCTGATTCCTGATTTTTTTGAAACAAAAAGTCCTAATCTTTGTTTCCCATATTAAAACAAATCAATATGAAAAAACTAGTATGTGCAAT
Organism: Cyclobacteriaceae bacterium; assembly: GCA_029858965.1. GTDB lineage: Bacteria > Bacteroidota > Bacteroidia > Cytophagales > Cyclobacteriaceae > Chryseolinea. The sequence goes on along the minus strand of JAOUDZ010000010.1, from coordinate 24,080 downwards.
ATTTGCTGTTTAATTGGCAGCCTGCAGTACACTCAAGGTTACCTATGACTATGATAGCCAGGCTGATTTCTCCAGCTATAAAACGTACGCGTTTAGTGAAGACGCGCTAAATCTGCCTATTCAGCAGTTGAATCGAGACCGCGTACTGCGGGCAATTGACACCGAGATGGCTGCAAAAGGTTTCAGCAAATCTGATTCCCCCGATGTACTGATCGATCTTCATGTGAGGTCAGAGAAGAAAACCGAAGCCACAGCAACGACAACAGGCTCAGGCATGTATGGAGGTGGCTGGCGTTATGGTTATGGTGGAGGGTTTACAACTACCCAGGTAAATGTAAATGAATACACAGTTGGCACCTTGTTTGTAAATATGGTTGATAAGGCAAGCGAGAAGATCGTGTGGCAAGGACGGGCAACAAAAACATTGTCTGAAGATGTGAGTCCGGGAAAAAGAGAGGAAAACATTAACAACGGCGTGAAACAGATTTTTTCTAAATATCCTCCGGCAGAGAAATAATAACCATGCGGAAGGTGACCTTTTGTACTGCTGCGTACCTTCAACTTCATTGAATTGCTAACCTTGTTGGTCTTTTACACCGACAAGGTTAGCCATTTCAAAACCATTTCCCTGATGGGGAAAGTATTCAATTCCTGATTTGTTGGCTGGGATAGGTCGAAAAATCGGCTTCGTCCGTTGTCTTCATTTTTTTGCACCTGTTGCTGGCGAGGATTGTAAATACCGTTTAACTTTAGTGTAAAAAGTTCGGCTGAGGAAAGTTTTCAAAGCTGCGAGCATAAAATAGCTTTGCGCTGACTACATGCAATTTCCTGTACATGCAATTTCCTGAATGGGAATAGCGGTAGATTGAAAATCCAACCGCAAAACCCAGGTCAGTCAGAGCGCTAACAAAGTTCTGTTACCCTTAATTCTCAATGGCATGAAAACATGTTTACTGCTATTTGTACCCGTTGTTTTTTCCATCACCGTTGCCGCACAGGATGTCGTTCCTGAAGTCGCTACGTTTAATTTTTTGGAGCCTGAAGGTTTTATAAAGTACAAGACCGCCAGGCATGGGAGTAAGATTGTAGTGCGCATTCAAAATGTTAACAGGAACTTATACAAGATCAATGAATCATTTACGCAAAGCGATTTCAATACTGAACTCCCGAATATCTTTTCAGCTGTAAATCTCCCGGGTTATCTTAATCTCTTGTTGCCCGATGCTTTTGAAAATGTTATGGAATTATCACTGTTGCCTTCTTTGGTTAACCGGAAGATTGAAATAGACAGGAATCTAAAAATCATATACGCATCCAGCGAATTTATTAATAGTACAACCCAGTACAACAATATTCTTTCTAACCTGTACCAGTCGTGCGGTATAGCTTATGATGCTATAGAACACGAGGCAATAGAAACCACAGAAAAATTCCTGCCTGCTGTTTATCCTAAAACAAGAGTGGAGCAGGCAAAAGGACTGAAAGCAGAGCTTGAAACAGCCATTCAAAAAGCAGTCGGTGCAAGAACAGCGATACAGGAACGCATTCCCGAATACATGAACGACATTGACAGGCAAATGGAAAAGAATGGAGATGTTATTTGGGAGTGGGATAAATTCCCATTGGACAAAAAGCATCCGGACTACAGCGAGGGGCTCATCAGATACCGGATGGCAAAAAAAGAAAATGAAGCGTATAAGACGCAAAAGGACTCTGCCAGTGCAGTACTCAAAGGAGCCTTTGCGCTAGTAGTTGCACTGGAAAAATTCATGGATGACAATAAAATCCAGGCGTTGGTAAACAACTACAACCTCATAAACGAATCGAATTTTACCTATGCTACAGATACGCTTCGCGTTTCCGGCGATGAGGTGAAACTAAAGATCAGCATAAATGCTGCCAAAGCCTTACCATGTGAAGATCACAATAAACTGGTGATTGAAGAAACCTACCGTACGCAGGGCGGATGGAAAGTTGATTTCAGCGCGGGCCTGTTATTTAACGGTGGCAATGCTGATTTCCTCGGCAATGAGTTTCAATACAGAACGATAAATGATTCGACCGCATTTATTCAACGGAAAGATGGTGGGAGCAGGCTTTTGCTGTCTGTCGGCGCATTCATGCACATTTACAGGCGAAGCGGCACGAATTTTAATGTTGCGATTAGCCCCGGACTTAGTACCACTACGGCATTTGACGGGTTAAATTTCCACCTGGGTGGCTCTGCTATTTTCGGGAGAAGGGAAAGACTCGTTTTATCCGTTGGGGCAACGGCACGTGAAGTCAAGGTTCTGGATCATCACTATCGTCTGGATGAATCTTACCTTATAACAGAACTTCCCAGCGCGCCACCAACAGTGAAGGTCTTTCCTAAATTTGGTTGGTTTGTAAGCATGACCTACAACTGGAGTAAGTTGAAAAGCTGAACTGAGATACAAACAAGGAATATTCAAGAAACAAACATCAAAATTAAAACAGTATTAATAAGTATTGATGGCCGCAGTGTAAATCTCGAACCTTTACGTGTGAGGTTCAACAATTTATATGAAGCCGCAAAATTTCGCAGCGCAACAACGATATGCACTTGAGGCGAAGCCGTCCGGATAAATAATGCTGGTATCGCTCCAAGTTGTATTTTCTTACCCCCCAATTGATTAGATTGTATACCGAAAAAACCTATCCCTTTTAGATGAAATATATTTATTTACCCGCGTCTGTTGTTTGCTATTGTCTATTACTGCTGATGATAACGGGCTGCGGCCCGCAAAAGCAAAAGGGGTCAGTTAGCGATGATCCCATTGTGTTGAGCATTGTGCAGGACGAAGCAGCAGGAACCATTTCTGTTTTCAGAAAAGGAAGCTCCGAAGCCATCGTAACACAAAATGCTAAGCCTGATTTTCGTCCCTATCTGCACCCCATCACAGCACCTGATGGGAAAGGGCAACTCACGGAATACAGCCCCGGTCACCATAAGCATCAAACCGGACTTTACTGGGGTTTTACACGGGTCAATGGAACAGGGGCTCCGATGGATACTGTCCACAAATACTTTTACCAAAAAGAAAAAATGCCCGGGATGGAAGCCATCATTGGCCGGGATTTCTTTCATCATCCCGAAGGCGACCATTGGAAGCGTCAATCATATGAAGTGATAAATGCTGAGGGTACGGAAGTTTCATGGAAGACAGTTTATGATATGCTGGATAATGATGGCAGGCCTATTTTACAGGAAACCCAGCTGTGGAGCATGCGGGAGCAAAAGGGAAAATTTTTCCTTAGCCTGGAGTGGCAGGGCAAAGCCCTGAAAGATGTTACGATCGGCGAATTTGATTACGGCGGATTGTTCCTGCGCATGCCCTGGAAAGAAGGTATTCGCGGAGAAGTCGTGAATGCTGCCAGGCAACGCAATGAAAAGGCCGAAGGCCAACGCGCCATGTGGGTGGATGCAGGCATGCAGGTGGAGGGACGGGAAGACCTTGCGCATATTGCCATTTTTGACCACCCTGAGAATGCAGGTTTCCCGCAACCTTGGCGTGTAGATGGACAGTTAGGAATCGGTCCGGTCCGGGCGCGCATGGGCGACTGGCATATCAAATCAGGAGAAACTGAAATCATCAGGCACCAGATTGTTGCCTATACAGGTGAACTCAATGATGTAGCGCTTACCAAATTATGGGATGAATACATTGGCAGCAACTCGTTGTACTCTACAGCTTCTCTATGGAACATTGCGCAAGAGGAAGGCAGAAGCGCAAAGTTCCTCAGCCCACAGGAGGCTGTTGAAAATATGACGCTGATAGATGGGTTTAAAGCCAATGCATGGGCCGGCGAGCCCATGGTCACGCAACCCATAGCTTTTTGCTGGGACGACCGTGGACGCATGTGGGTGGCAGAAAACCGCGATTATGAATCCAGGGGCAGTGGATTTTCCAATTTCGGTGATAGCAGAATCGTCATCCTGGAGGATGTCGACCATGATGGTATTGCCGATACGCGCAAAGTATTTCTGGAAGGCATACCGTTTCCTTCCGCCATTGCCGTAGGATTCGAAGGCCTTTTTCTAGGGGCACCTCCCAATCTGCTGTTCGTTCCTGATAAAGATGGAGATGATGTTGCAGACAAAAAGGATATTGAAGTATTGCTCACCGGCTGGGGTATACGCGACCGCCACGAAACCATTAACAGTTTCCATTGGGGACCAGACGGATGGCTGTATGGCCTGGAAGGTTTTGCTACACCCTCAAAAATCCGAAAACCGAAAGGGAAAGGGAAAATTTATAAGCACAACGAAGCGTTCCCGGAAGACCTGTTGGAAGCAGACGGGGTGGACATAAATGGTGGTGTCTGGCGTTATCATCCCAGCAAAAAACGATTTGAGGTGGTTGCGCATGGGTTCAGCAACCCCTGGGGTATTGACTATGATAGAAAAGGCCAGCTTTTCATCACCGCTTGCGTTATTCCACACATGTTCCATGTTATTCCGGGTGGTATTTATCACCGTCAGGGAGGCCAGCACTTCAACCCTTATGTATACAGCGACATCAGCACTATCGTTGATCATCGGCACCGGTCTGCGCATGGTGGGGCCCGGATATACCAATCCGATGCCTTTCCCGAAATACAGCAGGGACGGTTGTTTATGGCCAATATCCATGAGCATGCCGTGCTTTCGGATGTACTGGAAGCACAAGGCTCCGGATTTGTTGCCCATCATGGTGATGACTTTCTAGAAGCCAACAATGCGCAATGGATCGGGTTCAGTATGGAGGTAGGGCCGGAAGGCGACCTTTATGTACTAGACTGGCATGATGCTGATATCTGCGGCAAGGAAGTACTCAACAAAGAAACAGGAAGAATTTTCCGGATTAGTCCAGCGAATTCTTTGGCGAAGAACTGGGATGGAAGATACAGTGATTTGAATAAGATGACGGATGAACAATTAGCGGCGCTGCAAACCAGTAGCAGCGATTGGCACGCGCGGAGAGCCAGGGTAATCCTGCAAAGTCGCGCCAGCAAAGGATCTCTTTCTCAGGGCTCAGTTGCACAGTTGACACGGTTGTTCAAGAAAAGTAAAAATCCCGATCATCGCCTTCACGCCATGTGGGCACTCCATATAACCAACAATTTTGAGCAACAGGATTTGGAGAGGTCTTTGACTGACAGGGATGAATATGTGCGTGCATGGGCCGTACAGATGCTTTGTGAAGATATGAACGCCCCGAAAAGGGCAATTGAAGCGATGGTTAAGATGAGCCAAAGCGATCCATCGGCAGTGGTTAGACTTTACCTCGCCGCTGCCATACAACGTGTGCCGTCAGACGATCGTTGGCGTATAGCGGAGGGACTGATATCGCAGGCAAAAGATATAGAAGATCACAATATTCCGAAAATGATATGGTATGGAATGGAGGATCTGGTGGAACAAAACCCTGAGCGTGGAATTTCCCTCGCGGGTGGATGTAAAATACCCATGATTGCGGAATTTTCGGCAAGGCGCCTTGTTGACGCGAACGCTTTAAACCTGCTCGTAGCGGAACTTGGAAGACGGCCCGCGCAGGTGACGGCCATGCTCAACGGTATGGTTGAGGGCCTTCAGGGCCGGTCGGACATCACCGCGCCGGCAAATTGGACCGCCGTTTATGGTAAATTGAAATCAGAAAAATCTTCGGCGGCATTGGCATTGGAAGTAGCGCAGTTGTTTGGGGATACGGAAGCAGCCAAGAAATACTTGGCCACATTGAAAAACCCATCTTCACCTGTTGAAGCCCGGCGAGATGCCCTGAAGAGTTTAGCCTCGCGGCAGCGTACTGAATTGTTGCCCATTCTCCCGACGTTACTGAGTGAGCCCAGGCTGAGCGTTGACGCTATTCGTGCGATGGCCGCTTATGAACATGAACCATTTGGACATTTACTGATTGATGGCTTTGGTAGTTTTAACGCGACAGAGAAAGCAGAAGCGCTGCAGACTTTGGCGTCCCGGACAACCTACGGTCGTTTGCTCACGCAGGCTATTAAGGATGAGGTAATCAAAAAAAGTGATGTACCCGCTTATGTCGCACGCCAGTTGCGCAGGGTAGTCGGCAATGGATTTGTGGAAGTCTGGGGACCTATAGATCAGTTGTCTGGTGATAAAGCGCTTGCTTACAAGCGGTACCAGCACCTGCTCAATAACCAGGCATTGGCGACAGCCGATCTCAGCAACGGAAAGGCGTTGTTTGTTCGCACTTGCAGCGCTTGCCATACCTTATATGGAGAAGGTGGCAAAATAGGACCTGATATCACGGGTTCTAACCGGGCGAATATTGATTATCTGCTGAGTAACCTGATTGATCCAAGCGGTGAAATTCAGGACGACTACCGAATGGTGGTCATTACCAGCAGAGATGGACGTACGTACAGTGGAAATGTAGTTGCCGAAAATGACAGACAAATTACTTTGCGGGTAATAGGCCAGGACCAGTTGGTGCTCAATAAATCGGATATACAATCGCGGGAAACAGCCGCCGTCTCCATGATGCCTGAAGGATTAGTGCAAACGCTTTCCGACAAGGACGTGCTTGATCTGGTAGCTTATTTAAGAACGGATCAGAAACCATCACTATAAGAATCATTTCGCTTCCCCCGCTGCTGAAGTTGTAAGCAGGGATTGGTTTCGCAATAAAATAAATGCCGCTTTGGCGCTAAAGTGATGTCATGCATGACACTGTCCAATCTTGGACGGTGCTGTCAAACGATCGGTCACAGTGGTTGTGGACAGGTACAACATGGTCACACACAGTTGCCCGAAGGAATTATGATCCGTTTCGGTTATATTTAGGGCTTCCAGCGTTGTAATGAGACATGTATATCAGGATAAATTAGAGTCGGCTCGACTTGTGACACGCATGTTGACTGAAAATGACATCCCGATCTGGGCTGACTTTTTTGCGGACAAAGAAGCCGTTGAGTTCTTTCCCGCTTTTGTATTGTCAAGTAATTTGGAGAGCGCAAGGCATTGGGTCGATAAGCAACTGAAGCGATATGCAGACAACCGTTTTGGCCTTCAGGCACTCATTGACAGGAAATCAAATGATTTTGTTGGTCAATGCGGACTCATAAGGCAGGAGGTTGACGACAAAGAAGAAGTTGAAGTTGGTTATCACATTTTTAAAAAGTATTGGGGTCAGGGTTTTGCGCCCGAAGCCGCAAGACTTTTTATTGATTATGCTTTTCAGCATGACTTAACAGCATCGGTAATTTCTATCATCGACAGGAAAAATATTAAATCGCAGAGAGTGGCGGAAAAGAACGGATTGGCAATGGAAAAGGAAACCAAATGGTCTGGCCTTGATGTTTACATTTACAGAATAAACAAGCACGACTATGAAAATATGGGCTACCCGGACCGGAAGCGGTTCTAAAATCCGGCGTTTTCTGAGGTCCAACTTTGGGGCTATGCGATAAGATATGAGAAAGGAATTCTTTATAATATATACGTTCGTTTTTGGCGCTATGCTGCTGGACCTGGTGGCCTGCAACAAGCCGGCCAAGATCATACTTCCACTAACGCATAGCTGGGAAAAAGCAATACCCCATCAGGAAATTCCTGCGGGGTTGACTTCCTTGAGCGCAAAAGCATGCGGTGTTTGTCATCAACAGCACTACAATGAATGGAAATTGTCAACCCATGCGCACGCCTGGACAGATTTACAATTTCAGGCGGAATTGAAAAAGGAATCAAGCCCTTTTATGTGTATAAACTGTCATATCCCATTACAAAACCAACAACCGTTTATCATTGAAGGATTGGTTGATGGAGATATTTATCAACCTGTTAAAAACAGCAATCCTCATTTTGACAAAGACCTGCAGCAGGAAGGCATTACCTGTGCTAGTTGTCACGTAAGAAATGGTTCGATAATTGGCCCTACGGGAATGACGACGGGCCCTCACCAGTCAATAAAAGACACGGTTTTTCTTTCTGAACAACTCTGTATATCGTGCCATAATGCCAATGCGGTGATTACACCCACGCTGGCTTGTACGTTTGAAACGGGAGACGAATGGAAGGCGGGACCATATTTTGGAAAAAAGAACTGCATCAGCTGCCACATGGAATCCGTAAACCGTGAAATCGTTCCAGGTTATGGAAAAAGACTTAGTCATCTCCACTTTTTCGCTGGTTCTGGTATCCCTAAATTTGATACAGTTGAAACCAAAATGCTGAATGGGTTTGCATTTTACCCTTCTGCACTGAAGCGTTCTTATCACATATTGGATAGCATCTTATTTACCCTCAAACTAAAGAATGAATTTGCCGGACATAAAGTCCCAACAGGAGACCCCGAGAGGTTTTTTAATATTTCATTTACGCTTAAGAACGAAGCGGGGACAGTATTGTCTGCGAAAACTGACCGGATAGGAGAAACCTGGGAATGGTATCCGGAAGCAAAAAAATTAGCTGATAATAACGTTGCGCCGAACGAAGAGAGAACATTTATTTTTTCCTATCGGGCTGAAAAAAAAGAAAATCTAACCTTGTCCGTAATAGTAACAAAGCACAGGCTAAACAAAGAATCTGCTGATTACAATAAGCTAAAAGAAAACTATCCGCTTTTTATTACGGTTTTTGATAAAACGTTTGAAACTGAAGTAAAATAGGCCACCATCATTTTGATGCGGCAACAAAGCCATTTGATCACAGTATCCGGTCTTTCACCTGGAGGAATTTTTTACGGAATGGGGCCCTCGCCTCGCGAAGCATACTCACATCATTTGATTTTCAGAAACTTAGGTTCGACAAGTAGTGAGTCTTCTGCGAGTGCATGAGACTTTGCTGTTGAAAATCATTTCCTTTTTGGACTTTCTTCATTTGATGCAAATTCGCACGGCTCCAAATTTGGGGAATTATTTAGTTTTTGTGGCATCATGCGAATTAGTGGGACTTGCATTGAAAAGGATAATTGAAATATTCCTTCTGGTTTCTACCGTACCGGGTTTATCCATTCTTTCTGCACAGGATAATGTTGTGCATAACAGTCAGTCTTTTTCTCTTAAAACGCATTTCGCACAAATCAAGGACGAATTCAACTATGGATTGGTGTTTTATGGCATGAATCTGAATCTGGGCTATTCTTTCATCAGTACATCAGATGGAAAAACCTTTTCATACACACCTGAACTGGGCTTTGGAGCCAATTTCAACAAAGGCGTTGGTGCTGCGTTGCTTTTTCAACCGATAGATCTTTTCTACGGACTTAATGTAAATGAAAGTATTATCAGGCCTTTGACAATCGGGCCATACTTTTCAACCAACTACAAGTGGCAAATGTATCCTGAATTACAGAGTGGAAAGATGTTTTGGTTTACCTCCCTTGAAGCGGGCCCCAGATTCATGGCAACAATACCTTTCAGAAACAAATTATTTAAAGTAGTGGTCGCCAATTCTATAGCGGGTTGGACGTCTCGTCCTCAGCCCGCAACGGAAACCACCTTTTATTCTCGTGAATTCTCGGACTTTGTGAGGAATGCGCATAGCGACCTGAAGTTTGGTTCTTACAACCTCTTCAATCACACAAACATGGAAATAGAATGGATTAATGCAAAGGATAAAAAACTTTCGGCATCGTACGAATTCGAATATGTGGGCTACTACAAGAATCCGGATTTCAGTTACGTGGTACACGCATTGAATCTAACTTGGAAAATCGGGAAGAAAAAACAGAATAGAATATGAAGAAAACCATTGGTTTCTTATTAGTTATTCTTATAGGTAGCTGTTTAAGTAACGATCCTTTAAACCTCCCATTCCATGGTTTTTTGCCAAAGGAATTGGGAGATGGTTTGGTGTTGTCATCCCCCTCTGTTCAAAATATGGATTCTGCGTCGCTTGTCAATGTATATGAAAGCGCCCATTCCGATAAAAACCTCTGGTCATTAAGAAGCTTACTGGTGTTCAGGAATGGCAAGCTGGTTTCAGAAGCATATTTCAAGGATGAGCAGGATATCATGACAAGACATTTGATCTGGTCATGTACAAAACAGGTAATTGGTATCTTAACCGGGATTGCTAATGAAAATGGATTGATTGCCAACATCGATGATCCGATATCCGAATATTTTGACAGTGAGCTTGACAGTCATCCTGACAAGGCCGGTATTACAATACGAAATTTGATTACCATGCGTTCAGGCATTGATTATGATAATGATGGACCCCGCGGAGAAACTGACAAAATGCTGAGGCAGATTCCGGACAATAGTGTCGATTACATATTAGGTCGCCCGCTCACTGAAACGCCAGGAAAAGTGTTTCATTACAATGATGGTAACCCACATTTAATGTCAGCGATCATACAGAAAAGTGTCGGAAAGCCTACAGATGAATGGGCTGACGAGGTCTTGTTCTCAAGAATTGAGATGACTAATTACAATTGGGTTCGATATAAAGATGGCATTACGCTGGGAGGATTTGGTATTGAAACGACTCCCAGAGAGTTGGCCAAAATAGCATTGTGTGTGGCCGATAGCGGGAGATGGAAAGGACAACAGGTTGTTGGTTCAAGTTGGGTTAAGGACATGCTGTCAACGCAGGTTGAAGTCGAAGATTTCAACTACGACTTTGGATATTTTTGGTGGGTAGACAATTCGAGAAATATCAGATTCATGTGGGGACATGGTGGTCAATTTGCTTTTATAATACCCGATAAGAACCTTCTGGTGGTTATGTCCTCAATTCCAAATACACAAGGAGATTATGAAATACAGGCAGATGAGGCGCTACCCGTTGTCGACAAGATTATTGATGCAGCATATTGACAGAAGAAAGAATTTTTAACTATGATACTATGAAAACAAAATCAGTTCTTTTCGTGATCCTCACAATGAGCGTACTGTTTACCGCATGCGACGAAGACCATTCTGTAATACCGTCTGGTAATGTAACAACCGTAAATAAAACCATTACAGGGTATACCAAGGTAAACGTGTCAGGTCCATTTAGTCTTTATGTGACATTCTCTAATACGGATGAAATCATTGAAATTGAAGCCAATGAAAATCTCCATGAGTTTATTATTGTCGAAAAACAGGGCGACCAGTTGATTATTCAGCTGGCAAACAATGTCAGCATCAATGGGGGTAATGCTGTATTGAATGTCTATGTTACCACAAAACAGCTTGACGCATTTTATGGGGTAGGCGCTGTTAAGATTCAATTACAGAATGATTTGCTTGGCGACAACTTGCTGGTTGAATTGACCGGTGCAAGTAATTTCAAAGGTTTTGTCCAGGTGAATCAGTTGTCTGCAAAAATAACCGGAGCTTCCATTATGGACCTTACAGGCAATTCTGATTTATTTAATATGGAAGCTACTGGAGCAAGTAATTTGGGGGGGTATGACTTTGAAACCAACGATTTTATAGCAGACCTTGATGGGGCATGCAATATTTACCTTACGGTGCAGCAAAGTCTAGATGTTACTGCAGCTGGCGCCTCCAATGTCTACTACAAAGGCAGTGGTGTCATTACAGATCAAAATCTTTCCGGCGGATCAAAGATTGTTAAAATGGATTAAGGCACGCTTGGGCCTTGAAGATATTGTTCGGATCAGCTTCAACGCTGAATGTACTTATGCGGCCATGGAACAAGACGGTGACTGATGTGTGAACGCGCTCATGGCCGCAAGCTGACGCTTCGATGACATGCAAACAATTTGCTAAAATGTTGAATTGTGAACAAATGAAACAAATAGTTGAATACCCAATATTTTCACTGAAGTAGGGAGCCCGTCAATGGGAGTTTAGGGGGAAAGTACGCTCTGATCATAATTTTTCTTGTATAAAGCAACGTGCTTCGCTAAAGTTCGTAAATTAGATTTGATGCATTATTATGCATATGACCTTCTCGGGTTTATCCTGGCAAAAGTTTGTATTTTTATCTATACGGCATTTCGTAGTCCCATCCCACTTGAAGCATCAAGCTGGTTGGAAAATATAAATATCACTGCATGATGATGAAAAGAAGAACATTCATGAAAAAGGCTGCCACAAGCGCGGCTGCCTTAGGTACGAATGCACTATTGGCACACGGCTTACGTTCGCCTGTTGCCCTTACAGCAAAAGGTATGTCCGATCTAAAACTATCATTGGCACAATGGTCGTTGCATCGACAGTTTGTTGATGGAAACCTCAATCCGATAGAGTTTGCCAGTATTGCAATCTATACGTATGGCATCAATGCTGTAGAGTATGTTAACCAGTTTTATACGGATTCAGGAAAAGATGAAAAATTCTGGATCAACATGAAAAAACGTGCTGATAATGTTGGTGTCAGGAGTTTGTTGATTATGGTTGATGATGAGGGGGATCTTGGGGTTGCCAATGATAAAGAAAGAAAAGTGGCGGTTGAAAATCATTATAAGTGGGTCAATGCTGCCAAAATATTGGGGTGTCATTCAATCAGGGTTAATGCATTCGGCGAGCCTGAAAAAACGGCCTTTCGTACGGCAATAATAGACAGTATGGGTCATCTTTGTGAGTATGCAGCCAGGGAGAATATCAACATTATCATTGAAAATCACGGCTTGCATAGTGCTGATGGCAAATTGATTTCGGGAATTGTAAAACAGGTTAATAAGCCAAATTTGGGAACCTTTCCAGACTTTGGTAACTGGTGCCTCTCCGCAAAGTGGGGAAGTACCCAGGGTGATTGCAGTGAAGTTTATGACAGGTATAAAGGAGTAGCAGAATTTTTGCCATTTGCGAAAGCAGTCAGTGCTAAATCATATAATTTTAATGCCAGGGGTGAGGACACAAAAATTGATTACTATAAGATGCTCAAAATCGTAAAAGACTCCGGGTATAGTGGTTATATCGGAATAGAATACGAAGGTGAGATACTCAGTGAACACGAGGGAATCCTGGCGACAAAGGCATTGATTGAGAAAGTGTGGAAGAGCCTGGATTAGGGGATGAAATATTTAGGAATGTCAACAAATACAGGCTGCGCTTAAACCAAACCTTTCGGTTCAAAGATATACAAACGACAAGTACTTATATTTACAATTCCAAGGCTATACATAATTGATTGGTCTTTCATTCGCCAGTTATGCTATTTTTCCTTCTTGTTGATTGCCGCTTCAACCATCTTCATGAATTTATTTAACGGTACCCCGTGCACGAAAGCAGCGGTTTTAACCGTAATAAAACGGGTTAGGAATTTCCGGAAACCAAATCCACCAACTCTTCTGACGCCAAATAATTCCATGACTTCAGCAATATCACCATGCGCTTTCAGGATTTCAGAAACATACGTTTTTTCTGTAATTTTCATGGTGTCAGCTTTTAATGATTAAATAATTTTTCTTGATCTGTTACTGAACAGGCCGCAACAGATCATCAACATCAGGGGATTATTGATTTGCCCGCATCACTTCTTAATCTTCTTTATTTCTTTGATGATAATTTGCTTCCCGTCTTTGATGACAGTATCCATCTTCACGGTCACTTCTACATCGGCGTCATCATCACCTTTTTCAAAACCAAAGTCGTGACCCATATGACGTTGAAACCGCATGATCGGGAGGGGTCCTCGCTGGCCTGTTGTTCTGCCCACCAAAAATCCAAGCGTCCCGAATACAGCGGCCACCAAAATAATGATAAGCCAGTTTTTGTTTAAATTTTCCAGCTTCAATTTCTTATGCGTGGTGCGTTAAATATGATTTAATTACCCTGCAAAGCGATGTGCTACATTGATGGCATGTTTTAATCTGCCCCAGTCTGTATCACCGGGCACTGTGCAATCCGCACCCAGTATGAATTGGCTTGGCGCATTTTTCAGAACCCGGCGTACCTCCTCCTCAATTTGTTCATTTGTGCCTGAACTCAATATGCCATGCCTGTCCAGTCCACCCATGTTTGGCCGCTTAAACATTCCTGAGATTTGTTGCCACGAAAGCAGCCTATCAACAAGTTGGGGATTCACGTTCACCACCTGCCCGGGATAGTCGAGCACTGCATCATAGCCTGCATATGGGGCGTTGTAATCACAGACGTGCAAGATGTTGAACGGACAAGTTGAACTGACCTCCTTCATGGCCACGAGGTCCGAAGGTTTTACGTAGTCGATAAAAAGCTGCGGATCCTTGAACTGGCCCGTCTCCGAACCCTGCGTAGACATATAGAAACCATCTACGCCTATTTTGATGCAGGCGTTAACAAAGCTCATCTGACTTTCCGTAAGCATCTCCAACCCGCGCTTAACAGCTTCGGGGTCTTCCTCCATATGTCTTTGCAATACGGGCAGCGTTGCAGTGTGACCGGCCCACATGAAGGGTGAGTAAAGGGTCATAATAACCAATGCATCTTTCTTTGCGGCGCGAACGATCTCCCTTACAGCCTCGAGTTGGGGTTCGTAAAACGCCAGCTTCTTCGGACTGAGTTTCGCCCAGTCGGTTGGCTTTTTGAGGAAATCAACGGGCGTATATTCCTGTTCGTATTGAATTTTCACGAAATCCATGTCCGTGTACCGGAAATACTCCAGATGACGTTCAGCGGCTGCGGCGCCTAATTTATGTTCCGCATCGAAGTGCAGGAAGAAAGCTGCCGGGGTATACCCGGGTTCACTTTTGCCCTCCAGCCACTGTAGCATCCGTTCACGTTTGTTTACCTGCATTGGATTTCTGGTGGATGAAGCCAGTAAGTCCCTGCCAGCGATCAAGGCTCCCATGCCGAGCAGCGAGGTTTTGAGAAAGGTGTTTCTTTTCATAGGGTACGAATTTGCACAATTGTCGCCGGAAATCATTCCGGAAAGATTCAATTCAATCCAACATGGCATTCCGGTCGTCCGGATAATTTAGGGCTAATTCCGATGAACACAAAACGAGGACTTTCTATGGAAAATCATCAGCACGGCAGCCGGTGCCCGGTGGCAGTGTTGTCATGTGGTGAAATTATTTTGACCTCGCGAAGAAAACCGGATGAGATGATGGGTACTTTGATATCTTTGAGGGTGTTGATGATGAAGCTATGTTGAAAAATGCGTTGTCTGCCATATTGCTGATTTCGTGGAGCATCACATCCTTAGCCCAAAACCCGACGTTTATCAGGGGTGCAATTAAGGAAAGCGGCAACCCTGTAGAATTTGCCAACGTCTATCTGACCTTAAAAAATGATTCGGTTAGCATTGTTGCAGGGACAGTATCGGATAGCGTGGGAAAATTCCGGCTTGAAAAGTTGCCATATGCAGACTATGTGCTTAACGTCCAGATGATCGGCTTTGCCACGAGGCAACTCGCTGTCTCACTTACCCCGGCCAATCAAAGAATTGACCTCCATGATATTGCAATTGAACCGGACCCATTCATGCTAAAGGCCGTAGAGATCACCGGCATGCGTAACATCATTCAGAAAACAGAAGAGGGATATGTGGTAAACGCAGTAGATAATATTACACAAATTGGTGGAACGGCTGCCGATTTACTAAAAAATATGCCTGGCGTTTTGGTTGGCGCTGACGGTGACATCACGCTAAGGGGAAAAACTCCGTTAACACTCATCAATGGACGCGTTTCAGGAATAACCGGCGTTGACCGGGCGGCCCAATTGTCTAGAATTCCCGCCAGCAGCATCGATCGCATAGAAATCATCAACAACCCATCAGCCAAATACGATGCGGATGCCGAGGGTGGAGTTATCAACATCGTGCTGAAGAAAAATGAGGATAGCGGTACAAACGGTGCATTTGCTGTGGGCGCGGGTCTTGGTGACCGGTATCGACTTAACGCTTCCATGCAGTTGAATCACAAAACAGATAAATGGAATATTGGTGTGGCATATGATAACTGGTATACTACCAGAACGAGGAAGCTGAATGGTGACCGTATCAATTTTGACTTACCCGATGATTATTTTCTTACCCAACGAAGGTTCGATGAACGATTGATTTTCTACCAAAATGCAAAAGCTACCGTTGATTATGCGCCCAATAAAAAAAATAATCTAAGTTTTGAAGCCCTCTGGGCATTTCCGGGGGAAGACAACAATGAAACGTTAAACAATACGTACAGAACTATTGAAAATGATTTTACCAGCCGTGACGAGCGGTTTTCGAATGAGATAAGAAGAAGTCACGCCCTGGAGTTTTCGCTCCATTATGCAAAATATTTTAACGATCCGGGCAAATCGCTTGTTGCTAACCTGAGCAGCACGGTTGGGAACGACAAAGAAAACACCGACATCACAACCGAACCCCGTTCTGAGGATGATCTTCCGCTGGGAGATTCTTATTTGCAGCGGACGCATACTTACGAGAAAACAAATCTCAGCAGCATGGCAGTAGATTATGCGCAACCTTTTACAGACAGGGGCACACTGGAGACCGGCTATAAAGGCATTTTCCGCTTTTTGAACGCAGATTTTGAAAGAGCCAGCTTTGAGGACGGGGACTTTGTTACCGATCCATTAAACAGCGGTGTCTTTGACTTCAGGGAACAGATACATGCTGTTTATACGCAGTACACGGGGTGGACAGGACAAAAAGAGGAGCCGGCGTGGAAGTACACTTTCGGGCTGCGGGCTGAACAGGTTTGGAACGACGGAAAGACCCTTGATGAATCGCAGGCGTTTAGCAATAGCTATTTCAATCTCTATCCGTCTGCCAATATTTTTTACTATACCCCTGCGCGAAATAACTTTAAGTTGAGCTACAGCAGGAGAATTAACAGACCGGGCCTGGGGCAGCTCAACCCGTTTATTGACATTACCGATTCACTAAACCAACATGGGGGTAATCCGGGTCTAAAGCCGGAACTCATCCATTCGATGGAACTTGGATATTATCATGCGTTACAAAAAGTATCGTTGTCAATGATTGCATTCTATCGTATAAGGAGGGATGCAATTTTACCCTACACGGTTTTAGATAGCAATGGCGTCGCGTTTTCACAGCCGTTAAACTTTGGCAATGCCACCACATTGGGCATTGAGGCGATTGCAACATACAATCCCTTATCAAACTGGAGCCTAAACTTTAGTTTTTCGGCGTATGAGATTCATATTGACAACGACGGTTCCGCGGCGGATGTATCAACACATCAGTTAAGCTGGTACAGTAAACTCATTAATAATTTCACACTTTTTAAGAATCTTAAATTACAGGTTATTGGCAGCTACACATCGCCAACAGCTATTCCGCAAGGTAGGACGGTGGCGGTCTATTATGTCGATCTGGGATTGCAGCAAGAAATCATGAAAGGAAAGGGGAGATTGGGGCTGACCGTGACGGATATTTTTAACACGCAGCAATACGGGGCTGTTACCTCAGATTATAATTTCACGTTCAGCCGAAAGGCGAAGTTAGATACGCGGGCAGTCATGCTGACATTCGGATATACGCTGGGCACTTCATTCAAAGAAAATATGATGGAGAATAAGTTCAAAAATGAATAGTGACTGCTTGATAGTAAATGGATACAATCAAAATTTTCTTGGTTGTATCAGCATTCCAGGTTATTTCTTCAGGCGCATGGTTTTGTCAAACAAAGAAGTGGGTCGGTATAGGCGGAGATTTTCGGATCCAAAAGTTGACGCTGCCTTAACATATCGGCAGGCCTAAGTGTAGGGCACCGGGCAGGGTCAATTCCTGATCTCAAGGTGTCCGTGCGGCTCAGGCAGTTATTCGGCAATCGTTTGTGGTTGTATAATTTTTGGTTATCTTTCGTTTAACACGCGACCTCTTTCCCGACATCGCTATTCTATTCCAGCGATAAAGGAGGTTAGATCTTTGATGTGTTGAATATCCGAGCATGGCTGCCGACGAAAAATGACTTTTTCGGCAATGCCTTCTAATGCTCATGAATAATCTCAATGGATAAGCTCATTAATAACCCTAACCCTAAATAATTAAACTATGGAAAATCAATTACACTCAAGACCGCTGGGCAGAGGCGGGCAACCCAGAATTCGTTTAATGCTGCTACTGTCCCTGGCTGCGTTGCTGTTCAATCCTTATATTGGCTATGCACAGGAAGACAGATCAATCACGGGTAAAATTTTGGACGAAAGTCAAAATCCGCTGCCTGGTGTGAATGTGTTGGTAAAGGGCGCATCGCAAGGTACCGTTTCGGATCAGAATGGAGCATATGCGCTTAGTGTTCCCGCGAATGCTGATGCGCTGATTTTTTCGTTCATCGGATACGCCTCGCAGGAAGTATCTATAGGGAACAGCTCCGTGATTAATATTACAATGGCACCCGACGTCAAACAACTTGGTGAGGTCGTGGTAACTGCGCTTGGTATTGAACGGGAGCAAAAAACCTTGGGCTATGCTACTGCCAAGGTTGACCCTTCAGATTTTAATGTAAACCGAACACCAAATTTTATGGATGCCCTCCAAGGGAAAGTCGCGGGTGTAAATATTACTAAGTTGGGTTCCGGACCACAGGGAAGCAGTAAGATCAGAATAAGGGGAGTCTCTTCGTTCGGAAACAACAATTCTCCCCTGATCGTCATTAATGGTGTGCCAGTTGACAATACTAATTTTGGTGTTAGCGGTGACGTTGGTGAGGTAGGTAGTAACAGGAATTCAGATAGCGGTGACGGACTCAGCAGTATTAACCCTGATGATGTTACTTCCATGACTGTCCTAAAGGGCGCTGCTGCATCAGCGCTATATGGTGCGCGTGCCAAAGACGGTGTTATCATGATTACCACAAAAAACCGTGCCCAGGGGCAAGGCATCCAGCTTACCTACAATATGAACTACACAAATGGTACGCCGTATGATTTAACGGATTATCAATATGAGTATGGACAGGGTGAAGGGGGTGTAAGGCCCAATGCTCCTTTTCCTACCTCTGGTGTGTGGAGCTTTGGTGAAAAGATGGGCGGAACACAGATTTTGTTTGATGGTATCGTCGCGCCTTACGAACCTACTCCCGGCAAAGTAAGGGAATACTACAACAATAGCTCGACCTTCATGAACACGATTACAGTTTCATCCGGTGGGGAAAATGGTGGTTTAAGCCTGTCTGTTGCCAATATGGACGCCACATCAATACTCCCTGGTTCCAGCTACAATAGAAAGACCGTTAACCTTGGTTTTACGCAAAAAATGAAGAAATTAACGGTCTCCGGAAATATAAATTATTCATACGAGTACAGAAAGAACCCGCCCAATATAGCCGAGCAGGATTTTAGCCCGGTGGTAATTTATACACTCTCGTCTTCGATGCCGATGGATCTCCTGAGAGAAAATTGCTGCGATGTCAATGGAGATGAAATTAGTTATTCACGGTTTACCAACAGAACAAATCCTTATTTCGCGTTAAAGCGTTTTGAAAATAATCGCCGCGACAGAATTTATGGGAATATCACTGCTAGATATGATTTGCTCGACTGGTTATTTGTTCAGGCACGTATGGGACAGGATTTCTATTCGCGTTTTGTTGATTACAATCTACCTACCGGATCACAACGCCAATCTTCACCGCCCCCCGGCTTCGTCAACGGACAATACGTTCAGGATCAGCGACGATTCAGAGAAACTAATACGGACTTCCTAATCGGGATCAATAAAAAGTTTGGCGATTTTGGTGTATTGGTCAATATGGGAGGGAACTCCATGTTCCGTCGTGCGGATGTGAATACTATCCTGGGTGAAAATTTCTTTTCACGGAATCTTTACACTATTGGCAATGCCAGTAAGGTAACGCCAAATTACACACTGGCAGAACGCAAAGTGAACTCCTTGTATGCTTCTGCGGAAGTCTCTTTTAAAGAGTTCTTGTACATTAACGCAACAGCCAGGAATGACTGGTTCTCCACGCTATCTCCGGAGAACAGGAGTATTCTTTACCCTTCTATAACAGGAAGCTTCGTCTTCTCTCAGGCATTCCAAAATCTTCCCTCGTGGCTGTCGTTTGGTAAATTGAGAGTAGCCTACGCGGAAGTTGGTAGCGACACGGATGTTTCTCCGTACTCAAACAATTTGTACTATGCCATTAGCTCCCAACAACTCCTCAATCAACCGGTAGGGTATGTCAATACAGGAACTATTCCCAATCCCGGGTTGAAACCTATGCGCGTTAAGGAAAAGGAAATTGGATTGGAAGTAGCGTTGTTTGATAATCTGCGATTTGAAATTTCATTGTACGATAAACTTTCTTCTGACCAGATATTGACCGCGCAGATTCCAATCTCGTCAGGTTATGGTAACCAGTTGATCAATGTTGGTGAAAGTCAAAACCGGGGCCTGGAAATGGCGGCTTCTATTTCGCCTGTCAGAGGCACAAATTTTAGGTGGAATATCGCAGCTAATGCATCCTACAATACTTCAAAAGTAATTAGTCTTGGAGACGACGTAGACGGATCATTTATCACTGTAGGAACTGCAGACTTCCACGGAGAAGTTAGACAAGTTGTTGGTCAACCGATGGCGCAGTTATATGGTTATGGCTATCTGCGAGACCCTCAGGGCAATATTGTCCATGATGCTAGTGGAAAACCGAGACGTTCTGCGGATCAATTGGCTTTTGGAAGTGCATTACCAAAATGGGTTGGTGGTTTTACCAACAGCTTTAGCTACAAAGGCATAACCGCTTCTTTCTTGATTGATTTCAAACTTGGTCACAAGATGATTTCAGGCACCCATACCAATGCTTACCGTCATGGTTTGGACAAAGCTACCCTGGTAGGCAGAGAAGAGGGCTTCATCGTCGGTGAAGGTGTGTTTGAAAATCCAGACGGCTCTTATTCGCCGAATACGGCGCAATCTCCTATCCAGCCCTATTATGAAACCATCCGGACGTATAGAATGTCTGAGCAGTCAGTCTTCAATGCCGGATCATGGCAATTACGGCAGGTTTCAATTGGTTACGACTTCACCAGAATTCTGCCGGAGAACAAATATATAAAGGGCGTAAGACTGGATTTAGTGGCTAATAATGTGGCTGTATTGAAGCAATGGGTTCCGCATATTCACCCCGATCAAAATGGAATTATCGGGGACAGCAGAACCGGATTGGAAGCAACAGGATTGCCCATCACACGCGATATTGGCTTTAACCTGAATGTTAAATTTTAAGACTCCAGAACTATGAAAAAGCAACATAAATACTTACTAAGTGCACTACTGGCAGCATCATTGTTGCTCTCATGCGACAATGGCTTCGATGAGATAAACAAGGACCCCGTTCGGTTGGTTTCTATTGATCCCACTTTTCAATTGAACCGCGCGATCATCGGGAGTGCTCCCGGCTATAACAATTTTACTTATGAGACAACTATTGTGAAGCAAATGATCACGCCTTTTGTTGGTGTGGGTACTGGTGGTAACCTGAACCTGGACAACAAGTCAGCGACGCAGGGTAACTGGCAGGATGGATATAGTAACACTGTGAAGAACCTCGTGGATGGAATAGCAGCGTTGGTAGATAAGCCGGATAAGACCAATTTATTATCGATGTTAAGAATCTGGAAGGCCCATGAGTTCATGATTCTCACGGATTCTTATGGCGAGCTTCCTTACTTTCAGGCAGCAAAAGGGTATACGGAGGGTATTGCGTTCCCGGAGTATGATACTCAGGAAGCCATCTATGATGATATCCTGAAGGAACTCGAAGAAGCATCAAATGCCCTGGATCCTGCAAAGGATGCAGTGCCCCAGGAAGTTATGTACGCCGGACTGGGTTCCAATATCCTTCGCTGGAAGAGACTGGGCTTTTCATTGTTGCTGAGGGCTGCGATGAGGTTAACAAAGGTTAACCCGGCTAAAGCTCAGCAATTTGCAGCGAAAGCAATAGCTGGTGGGTTAATGGAGTCGAACCTTGACAATGCAGTAATCCGTCATGATGCCAACTTTAGAAATGACCTTGGCACAAACTTGAATGGTGGTCAGGCTGGATTCTACTATATAGACAGGGATTTTATGACATTCTTGAAAGACAACAATGACCCGCGGTTGAAGTCCATTGCCATTCGTTATGTAGGTGCGAAAACCAAAGGCGATCAAATCCCGGCAAATGGTACAACAGATCCGGCGCTGCAAATTGGTATGCCACAAGGATTTGACAACACAACGATTCCGGAGCAGGTTGCCGCAGATGGCCTCGAAAGTTTATATGATTACAGCGAAATGGACAGGAGAAGACTGGGCTCTCCCGAAGCGCCGAGTTTTATGGTGACCTATTCAGAAACTTTGTTGCTTAAGGCGGAAGCAATTATACGCGGATGGGCAGCAGGGGACGCCTCGGCAGCATACGAGTCTGGCATCCGGGCCCATATGGAACAAATGGCAAGCTGGCCCGGTGATACATCGGTTGACGAGGCTGATATTGTTGCCTACATTGCCTCGCAGCCATTGCAAGTTGGAATGGAAATTGAACAAATCAACAATCAATATTGGGTATCCTCCTTCTTGAATGGCCACGAAACCTGGGCTAACTTCCGGCGTAGTGGATTTCCTATTGTCGCTCCGAATCCGCTGAAAGGTGACCTGAAGACAGAAGACTTCATACAACGGTTAACGTATCCTGACTCAGAGCATTCAGTCAATGCGGCAAACCTTGATGTAGCGATTGGCAGACAGGGCCCTGATGATCTTGATGTCCGCGTCTGGTGGGACGTGAAATAAACATGCGTTGAACCACACTGGGTAGAAACCAATCAGCTTGATGACAATTGGGCTGATTGGTTTTTCTACTGTATTTTTAAAATATCTTCTTCTTTTTTTGCGAAGACCGGACTTCTGTAAATATTAACACCATAAAGTACTACCAACTTGGAAATACAACACTTCACAGAAGATCCTCTTTTTGTTTTAGCGATCGGAATTTTGACTGTAGTTGGCGGAATCATTGTATTGCGCTTACATGCATTCTTGGCGCTGCTCCTGGGTGCCTTCGTAGTGGCAATATTGACGCCCGATGCGGCCATTATAATGTTTGCTACCGGAAAAGGCGCCTCTTTAGCAGAGGCACAGAAACTGGCCAATCAGCAAGTAGGTGTTCGTATCGCCAATGAGTTTGGTAGTACGTGCGGTAAAATTGGTATCCTGATTGCGATGGCTTCGATCATTGGCAAGACAATGCTGGAAAGCGGCGCGGCTGAAAAGATCGTTCGTTCTTTGGTGAAAATTACAGGCATCAAAAATGCACCCTTCAGCTTTTTGACCGGCAGTTTCTTTATCGGCATACCAGTTTTTTTTGATACTGTCTTTTACCTGATGGTTCCGCTCGCCAAGGCCATGGCTATGCGCATTGGGAAAAACTATTTGTTGCTAATCTTATGCATAACGGCTGGTGCAGCAATGGCCAACTCGTTGGTGCCTCCCACACCCGGACCGCTTTTTCTGGTGAGTGAAATGAATATCCCTATCGGGATGATGATGGTGGGCGGATCACTGGTCGGGTTGGTTACTATTACGGCAGGCTACTTTTTTGCCTCGTGGGCAAACCGGAAGTGGCCCATACCCCTGCGTGATTCTGTTGACGCGCCACTTGCTGAAATCCAGAAGTTATCTGACGAGAATGAGCAGTCCTTACCGCCGCTGTGGTTTTCACTGTTACCAATAGCCATTCCGATAGTCTTGATAAGTTTAAATGCCATGATTCAAACATTCAAGACAGATGAAGCTTCAAATTCAATGCTCACACAAGCAGCGCTTTCCTTTCTGAACTTTTTTGGAGAGAAAAATATTGCATTGGTCGCCGGTGCTTTGTCTTCCCTTATTTTACTGGCTATACAGAAGAAGGGCGATAAGAAAGGATTAACTGCCTCCGTTCAAACGGCCCTGATGAGTGCAGGGGTTATCATACTGATCACGTCTGCGGGTGGAGCCTTCGGGGGGATGCTGCAACAAACCGGTATCAGCACGCGAATCGGTGAACTGGCCAAGGATTACCAAATGGCATTGATTCCCTTGTCATTCTTGATTACCGCTATTGTGAGAACAGCGCAGGGATCGGCAACAGTTGCGATGATCACTGCGTCAGGAATTCTCGCAGGTATGTCCAATACGATCTCGCTTGAATACCATCAATTATACCTTGGCCTGGCAATCGCATGCGGATCGAAACTAATTCCCTGGATGAACGACAGCGGAT
>JAOUDZ010000044.1 GCA_029858965.1 Cyclobacteriaceae bacterium | reverse complement strand
ATCCAAATCATCAAACGGTCAATACTGGCTGAAAGAGTATGATCAATTATCACATCCTGGAAATGACCGTAAGCTTTCGATAAAAAGCAATATCGTCTATACTATTGTTGAAGAAAAACCAAATCTCCTTTGGTTTGGAACACGCGGAGGAGGAATCTACAGGTATAATGCACTTACAAAAGAAATTGAGGCGCACATACAAATCAGCGGTGATGCAAAGAATAGCCTAAGTAACAATGATGTACTGAGTCTCCATATAGACAAGCAAGAACAGCTTTGGATTGGGTCCAGCGGCGGCCTTGATCGCCTGTTCCTCCAAAATAAACCCTATCGTATCGAGCACTTTACGCAGCGAGAAGGGCTACCAAATAATACAATTCATGGTATCCTGGAGGATTCTAAAACAAATATCTGGCTTTCCACAAATCTCGGGCTTGTTATGTTCGACAGAGCCAAGAATTCCTTCAAAACCTTTGACGCCAATGATGGACTGAAAAATAACGAATTTGCAGATGGTGCTGCATTTCAATCTGCACTGTCGTCAAAACTCTACTTTGGTGGAATTGATGGATTGGACATTGTATATCCGCAGAAACTGCACATACCAGACTATTTTCCACGGCTGTATTTAACGGAATTTCAAATTCGAAACGCCACCATAACAGCTGGCGATGAAAGCCGAATTCTATCAGAAAATATTGAATTGACCGAAGAAATTACACTGAATTATGATCAAAATTTCATCAGCTTTTTCTTCACTACACTTGATTATTGGAATAAGCAAAAAAGCGAATACAGTTACTTTCTCGAGAATTTCGATAAAGATTGGAACTACATTGGGTCACAACAATCAGTTACCTTCACAAATGTACCACCCGGCCATTACAACCTTTACATTAACTCAACCAATGAAAATGGAGACTGGGGGAAATCACCAAAAACTATCGGAATCACAATTGCCCCTCCATTTTGGAAAACACCTTGGGCGTATGCATGCTATTTCCTATTGGCCATAGGGCTTCAAACAGGAATCGTCCTCTACATACGGTGGAGGACCAGAACAAAAAAGGCAATGGCAATGAGCAAGTTCAAAGCTCAACAACTCAAAGAATTAAATGATTACAAACTTCAATTCTTCACAAACATAGCGCACGAATTCAGAACGCCGTTAACCTTGATCCTCGGACCAGCAGCTTTACTACTCGACAAGAGTAACAACAAAGGTGAGCAACAACAACTGAAAACGATTTATAGTAACTCGATGCGGCTTCAAAAACTCATTGACGAACTCATTCAATTCCGCAAAATAGAAAGTGGCAAAGATAAACTTACAATTGCCGATGTAGACCTGGTGTTTTTTACCCAAGAAATACTTGAATCATTTAAGCAACATGCAGCTGATCGAGAGGTGAACCTTGAATTCTATCCTGAACCTGATGCCCTGGTTGCCGGTGTTGACCATAAGAAGCTCGAAAAAATACTAATTAACCTGATCTCTAATGCCATCAAGTACAATGCAAGGGGAGGAATGGTGAGCGTGACCCTCAGAGAATCACGAGGACAGGCCATTTTCGACATCCATGACGAGGGCATTGGTATCGCAGAGGAGAACAGGAGCAAAATTTTCGAGAGTTTCTATCAAGACCCAAAAGAGGTCTCTACCACCAACGGTATTGAGAAAAGTACTGGTATTGGGTTGTCGCTAACAAAGAGCCTGGTCCAGATGCACCGTGGCGAAATAGCCGTAGAAAGTAAGTTGGGAAAAGGCAGCACATTCAGTGTGATGATACCCATTGCCAAAAGTTTCTATGCCGATCTGCCAGCGCAGAGCACACCGATGCTGTCATCTTCGTACCTGCCGGAAAAAATATCCATGGAGTTTGAGACAGACCACTATCTGAATGGGCAACTTCAGAAAGAAACAACGCACTTATTACCTTTACGGGAATATTCCGTACTCGTAGTTGATGATCACGCCAGTATTATTTCCCTACTGGATAACATCCTGTCAGACAAGTATATTATTTATAAAGCCCGAAATGGAAAAAAAGCGTTGGATATCCTGGAAGAAGAAAGAATTGATCTTGTAATCAGCGATGTGATCATGCCGGATATGAATGGCTTAACATTATGCAGGAAAATAAAAGAAAATATTCAATTCAGTCATATTCCCGTGATACTGCTTACCGCCAAAGGAGAAATTGAAAACAGGATCGAGGGGCTGCAGGTTGGTGCAGACTCCTATATCCCAAAACCTTTTCATCCCCATCATCTTTTCGTCCGCATCACAAAGTTGATCGAGCGAATGGAATTGATCCGGAAGAAATTCAGGGATCATGCCGGGATAGACCTTAAAAAACTGGGCATTGGAGAAAAGGATGATGATTTCTTTTCGAGGATCACACATTGCATCCAACATCACTTAAACGAGCCTGGATTCAATGCCGACATAATTGCTGAAGAGGTGGGAATGAGCAAAGCCTCATTGTATAAAAAAGTAAAAACAATCACGAGTCTTACGCCACATGGACTGATCAAACAGTACCGCCTCAAGAAAGCAGCAGACTTGCTGAGAAACTCTGACCTGAGTGTCTCCGAAGTAATTTACGAAACCGGATTTAATAGCCGCTCCTACTTCTATAAATCATTCAATGAAATGTTTCATTGCCATCCAAAAGATGTTGAACGCGCAAAAAGTTCATAGTGGGTTTACGGTAGCGGAAACAATGGCCTCCATTCGGATGAAATCTGAATTGTTCATGTATTTTCTGTTTTAATTAATTAGAAAATTGATGAGATTGTAGCCATGAGGATACAATTATTAGCTTTACTCTTCCTGGCATATACACCATCTTACACACAGTCGGCTTCCAAGACACCCAATATTGTGCTGATCTTTCTGGATGATGTTGGTAATGGCGATTTGAGTTCTACCGGAGCTTTGTCGTACAGCACACCAGTTATTGATCAACTCGCGAGCGAGGGTCTGCGTTTTACGAACTACCTGGCAGTTCAGGCTGTTTGCTCAGCTTCGCGCGCGGGTTTATTGACAGGTTGTTATCCAAACAGGATTGGATTCAGTGGAGCACTGGGTCCAAACAGCAAAGTGGGCATCCATGCGGATGAGATGACCATGGGGGAGTTGGTCAGGCAAAAGGGATATATGACAGCAATCGTGGGTAAATGGCATTTGGGTGACGCCCATCAGTTCTTACCACTGCAAAATGGATTCGATGAATATTTTGGAATACCCTACAGCAATGACATGTGGCCTGTGGATTATGATGGCAACCCGGCAACCGCCGATTCGCGAAAGGCTAAATACCCGCCACTCTATATTTATGATGGCAATGAAAAATCCATTCCAATCCGCACGCTGGATGATCAGGCGAAACTAACGTCCCTTTATACAGAACGTGCGGTAAGTTTTATAAATCGAAATAGCGGAAAGCCATTTTTTCTGTACCTGGCCCACTCGATGGCACATGTTCCAATTAATGCGTCAGAACGGTTTAAAGGAAAAAGTAAGCAAGGACTTTATGGTGATGTGATGATGGAGATCGACTGGTCTGTAAATGAGATCACGAAAGCATTGCGGGCAAACAATTTGGAAAAGAATACACTGATCATCTTCACCAGTGACAACGGACCATGGCTTAACTATGGAAATCATGCTGGGTCAACTGGCGGACTAAGGGAAGGAAAAGGAACATCCTATGAAGGAGGTCAACGCGTTCCCTGCATCTTGTATTGGAAGGGAAGAATCGGTGCGGGAAAAATCTCCAACAGCCTGGTTTCCTCCATCGATATATTTCCCACGGTCGCTGCGCTGCTTGGCGCGCCATTGCCTTCAAAAAAAATCGATGGCATAAGTCTACTTCCCATTATTAATGGTGACTATACTGCCCAGCCCCGCAAGGAGTTCTACTATTATTACCGCAGAAATAATCTGGAGGCTGTGCGTCAAGGGGATTGGAAACTTGTCCTCCCCCACCCTACCCGTACCTATCTGAAATATCCTGTCGGTAAAGACGGATACCCAGGGGAAGTAGACGAAAACTTCCCTGGAGAAATGGCATTGTATGACCTCAGACGTGACCCTGGTGAACGTTACGACGTCCAAAGTGAATTTCCTGAAATCATGAAAAATCTGCAAGCATTAGCCGAAAAGGCACGTGAGGATTTGGGTGACGAATTGTTGAGTAAGCCGGGGAACAATAGAAGGCCTTCCGGACAATTAGAGTAAACTCAGTTAATAAGGCCTTGAACTATTGCGAGTTCCCCTTAGAATGGATACATTATAGTTGATTCTATTTTCTCAAAAACAATTTGCTTCATGGCTATACAACAATATGTAGGCGTAATCATCGTCCTGGTAGCACACCAATTGTGTTTCGGGCAACAGGAAACCGCATCCTCCGGGTTTCCTGGGCCGGGTAATTTTCCTGCGCCCAACTTTGCACCACATGTCGTGATTCGTGTAAACAATAAATCCATGGAATTAAATGCTGAGGAAAGTGAGAAGTTCATGAAGGAATCCATGAAGAACTCCAGGGGTATACAAACCATCACCGTTTTAAACAGTCATGACGCAGCCGAAAGGTATGGTATCCGTGGTAAAAATGGTGTCGTCATTGCTCTGTATCAGGATGTCTACAAGCTACCTTGGGACCTCCAGATGAAATTCATAGAATTAAAATAATTTCCATCCACGTTACAACGTCACTGATGTTGTAGTCCGCTTTGCCGGTTACACGCCTTACACGATTGCCTGCAACCCTATTTCTCCTGCAGGTAGCCCAGTACGGCCTCAGTTAAATCTTTGCCAGCAACTGGCGTATAGGGACAAACTGTTTCTACTTCGTATCCACCATGTTTCCACGCTGACGCTGTAGGCAGGTACCCCAGCCAGCCGTTACTGTATCCAAAATAAAAGGTATATGCGTATGGTGAGCGCGCACGGATTTCATTTGAGATCTCACAAAATAACTCTAGCGGTGCACTCCAGATGGCAACATCATCATTAATGACCAAGAAGTTTACCGGGAGACGGACCAGGTGATCTCCCCCCCTTGTAGTTCGTGCGTAGCTACTCAAATCAGCAGACCAGCCAAGGCCCGGCTTCCTGGGGGTTTCAACAGTCACAGTTCCCGAAACCATTTTTAATGCATCAATATCAGTCGTGATTTTGCGATTGGCTTCCAGGATTCTATCTCCCAATAAAACACGAAATTGACCCAGGTGCCCTTCCTTCGCCGAAGGGTAAACGCTATAGATCGGAGCCAGGTCGCCGGCAGCCCCATTTACAAAAATCAGCGGCGCGCCAATCTTTTCCTCCACATACTCGGAAACGATGCCCGGCGCATCTCCACTAATCATCAGATTCTGATAGCCCAGCACCGTACCATGAATTGGGTAGTTGGCGACTAAGGCCAGCGGACTCCCATTCTGCTTGTCAATCCTCATCAATCCAATCCTACGATCCACGGGCCCATCCGGATTCAGGCCCAGGGAGGCTTTACCGTCAACATCAACAGCACGTCTGTTAATGTTCGCTTGAGAAAACCCCCATCCCACACCAAGAGTAGCCGGTTCAAGTTTCTCGCGCGCCGCTTTAATGCCATCAATCAATTTTTGTTCGACCATTGCTGTGTAACTTGTATCGGTTTCGTGCAGAAAGCGGTCTCCCAGAAAAACGGTTCCCAGCCCGGGTGGGCCGACCTCCGGCGCAGAATGCGTATGGGTTACGGTCCACCAGAAATTGACGGGATCAATTCCGTATAAGCGCTTAAGTTTCGCTGCCACCTTATCATATTCAAAGGGCGAAAACTCACAAATGTCGGTCGAGATCAGGAAGAATTGTGTATTGCCGTCGTCCAATACAATGATCCGATGATAAATGCGGTCCAGGGTACCAATTGACATTCGCGCACCATAGCCCAGGAGATTTTGAGATGTTTCAGGTGTTATGTCTACTTTGACTACGGCGGCTCGAAATTTCGCAGGATTTTGGGCCGGAACCCGTAAGGTGACTATCGTCAGCAGCAAGAATACTGTAATAAACTGTAAGGTAAACCAGTTAAATAGTACGGCGAAGCGGGAGTGGGAAGTGATTTGAAAATCCATGATCTTTGGGCGGTTGGTCATTAAGGTTTTTGTCCTGAAGTAACGTTTGGCTGTATGCATGCAATAATTTAGCTAAATACTGCTATCCTGGAAAGGCTTGGTTCGAGAAATAATCTCTACAACAGCCGGGAACAATCCCAGTGCGTTTTCCAACTTCGTTTCGAACTTTGACATGCTCCTTAAGGTGATAGGGTTGAAATGACTGGGTGGCTTCAAAGCTTTTGCTTACCTGGTGCTGGCGAAAGCAGAAAGATCATCTTCATTGATTAATTTAGTACGAACATTTACGAATACGGAGTATGCGTAGTGTTTGCTTTTACCACCCCATATCTCCTATCCCAATGTAGCGAGCATGGCGTAAAAATTCAGAAACATACGAAGAATAGCTATGGTACTTTCTATCGGACAAAAAGCGAATCGAAGCATAACATTAACTGCCGACCACGTCAAATCATTTGCTGCCCTGAGTGGTGACTATAACCCTTTGCACTTTGATGAATCATTTGTTTCAAAAACAAAGTTTAAACGCCTTGTTGTTCAGGGTGGTTTGACGACAGGGCTACTACACGCACTTGTCGCAATGGATATGCCTGGCCCCGGTACCGTATTCCTTAGCCAAGACTGGAAATTCACTGCTCCTGTTTTTATCGGAGATACAATTACAGCCGAAGCTGAAATTATGAGTCTACACGACAAAAAACCTGTTACCCAATTAAAGATCAAGGTTACAAGGCAAGATGGAGAAATCGTTCTGGAAGGGGAAGCGTGGTGCTATACTTTTTCAGGGGATAAATAATCGGGAATAAGCAGGCATGCACAGCAACCGACTGATACTACCCATCATTGTTTTTTCTCAATTTTGCTGCACATCGCTTTGGTTTGCCGGCAACGCCGTGATGCGTAACCTGGCCATTGAATTTCAGCTGCCGGAAAGCGCACTCGGTCATCTCACATCAGCCGTACAATTTGGCTTTATAACCGGTACATTGGTTTTTGCGTTGCTCACTATTTCGGATCGTTTTTCACCTTCCAGGGTTTTTCTCACCTGTGCGATTATAGGTGCTTTCTTTAACGCAGGAACTATATACGAAAGCAATAACTTTGCATCGTTATTGATCCTTCGTTTTCTAACGGGATTTTTCCTTGCTGGTATTTATCCTGTTGGGATGAAGATCGCCGCAGACTACTATCAGCAAGGACTTGGAAAATCACTGGGTTTTCTCGTCGGTGCCCTGGTCCTTGGAACAGCATTTCCCCATTTGTTGAAAGGGTCGGCAAGCACCTTACCCTGGACATTTTTAGTGGTGGCAACTTCCTTGTTAGCCATTCTTGGCGGGGTACTCATATGGCTATTTGTTCCTGATGGCCCATACCGCAAGGTAAGTCAAAAAGCAGACCTCACTGCTTTTCTGAATGTTTTCAAAAACCGAATCTTTCGCAGTGCCGCTTTCGGATATTTTGGACATATGTGGGAGTTGTATGCCTTTTGGGCTTTCGTACCAATAATCCTTGTCACCTACCAGGAACGTTATCCCGAAACCACAATGAATGTTTCTCTCCTATCCTTTCTTATTATTGGTATTGGTGGTTTGGCATGCGTTGTTGGTGGCTATATCGCTCAATCCCTTGGCACTAAAAAGACTGCCAGTATCGCGCTATTTCTATCAGGGGCATGCTGTTTGGTATCGCCGTTGATCTTCTTTGTCCATTCAAGTGCCGTCCTCATTGGTTTCCTTATTTTCTGGGGAATAGTTGTTATTGCCGATTCACCTTTATTCTCAACGCTGGTAGCACAAAATGCTGATGCAGAATCCAAAGGCACTGCACTTACCATCGTTAACTGTGTCGGATTCTCTATTACGATCATCAGTATTCAGCTACTCACTGCCCTGCACGGCCTAATGAATCCTGTTTACATATACGTATCATTGGCGATCGGCCCCATTTTTGGCCTGATGTCGATGCTTGGCAGAAATCGGCATCTGATGTAGATATCTGTTATTAAGTGTATTAGATTATTGAACAATTGGCCGGCCGTATTTGGTCAATGTTTCCACATTTTACATCTCGCCCTGTAGTTGCATAACATAAATGACAGACTAATTTGTGATGACAAAGGATCAGTACAGTTTCCGGAAAAGAGCTATTACATTATCACATAAAAAGTGATTCACGAATTTATTATTTATTTATCGGAAGATTCACCTTGTTTCGCAGATCAATATAGTCCGGTTCATCTATTATGATATCAAAAACTGGATTGACCAGGAAAGGCACATTCGGATTGTGTTTCTCGTATGCCTTCTGAAGCATTTCAATAGTTTTATCCTTGTTTCCGGCACAGGCATATATTATTGCAATATTAAAGACATCAAACCTGACCGTTTCCTGGTTGGCGAAAATATCATCAGCCAGCCTGTTAAGTATCCTGCTGTAACCCTCAGGTGAATCATCATCGTCGAATATAGAGTCCAGATCCAGTTGAGAGTGGTTATAGAATTCAGTAACAAGTAATCTCCACCCGTTCAGACTATCCCTGCACCTGCCGGTCGCGTGATAACATATTGGCAGAGCATTCCTGCAAAGGAAATTATTATTATCCGTTTTCAGTACACTTTCCAGGATTTTAATAGCATCTTCTGGTTGTCGGTTGTGCATCTGGTTACAACCGAATATAACCCTGTTAAATATGTTATAGGGATCAAGCTGCAGGGCGATCTTTACATACTTAACCGATTCATCTGAACGCCCAAGGGTAACATACAGGTTTGCCAGAGCCGCATAAACATCCGAAAAGTTTGGCCTTATCTCGAGTGCCTTCATATATTCCCTTTCACAAGCCTGCCAGTCCCAGTGGACCATCCCTACCATATTTGCCATGCTGTAATGCACCTCGGCAAGAGAACTGTCAAGCTCCTGGGCCTTTGCAAGGGACTGCATATATTTTCCGAAAGGATCTTTTTCCGAAGGAGGTGTGAAACCGAGTTGCAGGAAGCCAAACCAGACATCGTGTATACCAATCCAGGCTAAAGCAAAATTATTGTCTTTTTCTACTGCGGTATTGAAGTACTCCAGTGCAATTTCAAGGTCGCCGGGTGTAAATTTCCTCCAGTTGTGCCTTCCGAGGATATAGGCATCATACGCCTCCATTACATCTGTTGGAACCTTCTCAATATGCTTTTTCTCCTGGGGAGTAATTGCTGCATTCAGTTCACCGGCAATTGCTTCAGCGATCTGGCTTTGAATGAAAAATATGTCTTTAACTTCCTTAATTTCCTCCTGGTATGATTTTGCCCAGAGGTGGCGCTCCTTTGCAGCCATGATAAGCTGAACCCTCAGGCGGATATGGTTGCCATATTTTTGTGCACTGCCCTCCACGATATAATTAACTCCGAGCTCCCGGGCAATTTCAGGTATAGGTTTGGTCTGGTTCCGGTATTGCTCAACGGATGTACGCGAAAGGACCCTGAGCTCCCTGATCGACTGCAGATTTGTCAGTATCTCCTCAAGTATTCCATTTATGAAATAGGTATTTTCATCATCATTGCTGTCATTTTTAAACGGGAGAACAGCAATGGATTTTTCAGGTGGCAATAACCCGGGATCAGTGGAACGGGAGGATTCGGTTTTACTGTTCACTTCAACGGGCATCGACTTCT
The DNA here is from genome assembly GCA_029858965.1 of Cyclobacteriaceae bacterium. Lineage (GTDB taxonomy): Bacteria > Bacteroidota > Bacteroidia > Cytophagales > Cyclobacteriaceae > Chryseolinea. The sequence goes on along the minus strand of JAOUDZ010000044.1, from coordinate 19,752 downwards.
CTTCAGCATTACAATATTTGAGATACCATTTTATTACAATGGAGAGGTTATTAAGGACAGGCTTTACCTGTTCCGGTTCAAAATCCTTTGGATGAGTCCCATAGGTTGACAGGGTGTTAACCCCATGCATTGACGCAACAATATTTGAAGGGACTTTCTCCTCGCTGTTAAGTTTATCCATAATTCCCTTGAGCGGTTCTGTCTTCCTTGGCCTTTGCAACTCGGTCTCACAAAGATGTGTGACGATCAGCTCAAGACTCCTCCTTGAGTAAAGCATTATAACATTTGGATCCTCAGTCTGAATAAGCGATCTGATTTCCTTGCACAGACCTGGAAAATTATCCTTCAAGGTTTCAATCAGAAATTCAAATTCTCGTTTTTCTGCAGTCCAGATCATGATCTTAAATTTCTCATATATGCCACATTAACAATATGTTGAATATCGAATTGTATTAATTTCCAATTTGATTTTACAAAATAAAAAATTATTGAACATATAAACCATTTTGCTGATAACATTGTCTGGTGCTGAGATCGGATGAGAATAAATTGACACAGCAGTAACTTCCCGAAAGTTTGCGAAGAAAAATGATGCGTACATGCAAAAGCCTGGTGTCCTTTCAAGGGGATTAGACTGTTTAAAGTTTTATCTTCGCTTTATGCTTATTTACAAACGAAGAATCATGGTAGCCTGCCTACTGGCAACGCCATTCCTTACCCTCCTATTTGCGCTTAACCAGTGCGCTACGAAAGAAAACGAACCTGTTGAAATTGGCGTGTCGCGAATAGATATTACTCCCGAATACCCTGTCCGCCTCACAGGCTATGGTGACAGGAGGGAAGTGTTCGACAGCGTTGAACAAAAACTCTGGGCCAAGGCACTGGTACTCGATCAAAAAGGTAATCAACCGATGGTTTGGGTTACACTAGACCTCGTAGGATTCCCGGGCTTTATGGCAGATGATCTGTTTGCCATGCTCACAAAAAAAATTGGAATCACAGATCGTGCCCAGTTGGTCGTATCCGCAACGCACACGCACAATGGGCCCGAGACTGGTGTTTTGCTGAATATTTTCGGTGAAACACTTCCTCCCAACCAACTCGATGATGTCAAGCAATATCGTGATAATCTACTTGCCAAGCTGGAGTTACTCGTGTTGGAGGCATATGCGTCCAAAGCACCTGGCAAGCTTAGCTGGGGAATAGGTAACGCCACATTTGCCATGAACAGAAGGGTAATAGAAAATGGCAAATGGATAGACTTTGGCGAAACACCGGATGGTCCTGTTGATCATGACCTACCGGTATTGCGTGCGACGGATAACCAGGGAAAATTAGTTGCCCTGCTGGTTAACTATGCCTGCCACGGTACAACGCTGGTGCCCGAGCACAACTTTATCCATGGTGACTGGATGGGGGCAACCCAGGAGAGGCTGGAAAACAAATATCCGGGAGTCACAGCAATGGTTGCGCTCGGTTGTGCCGGAGATGCCAACCCTTCGCCGCGAGGTGAGTTTCGGTATGTGGCACAACATGCTGAAATGATTACAGACAGGATCGACAAAATGTTAACGGCCAATAGTTTTGCTGAGTTGAACGCCATTCCATCCGCGAAATACAAGCGTATTGAACTTGCTTTTGCGCACGTTCCTGATGCCAAAGAATTTGTTGAACAGTCGAAGCTAGAAGCCGCGCAGGGACTTTACGCCAGAAACAGCCTGGAAATACTTGCGCGTGGCGGCGCTATCCCGAATACAATACCCTACCCGGTGCAAGTATGGAGTTTCGGAAATCAGCTGGCTATTGTATTCCTGGGTGGCGAAGTTGTGGTTGATTACAGTCAACGCATCAAACGAGAATTTAATGGCGAAAAAATATGGGTCAACGCCTATTCAAATGATGTCTCCACGTACATCGCCTCAAAGCGGTTGTTTGCAGAAGGTGGTTATGAAGTAGACGGCTCCATGCCGTACTACAACCATCCCTCACGTTTAACCGATGATACAGAAGACAGAATCATGAAGGCTATCCATGAACTTATGCCAGCAGCGTTTCTGAAATAACATACGCATTTCTCGTGCGGAAGTTACTTCCGTGTGCCTTCTAAAATCTCAAAAATATGCCGGAACTATAACTGGAACTTGGTTCCAGCAAACCATCCGTTTCCCGCCGTTTCTCGCGCGGAAGTGTTTCTCGCGCGGAAGTGTTTCTCGCGCGGAAGTTACTTCCGTGCGCCTTCTAAAATGTTTCTCGCGCGGAAGTTACTTCCGTGCGCCCTCTAAAATCTCAAAAATATGCCGGAACCATAACTGGAACTTAGTTCCAGCTAACTATCTTTATTTAACCGTTTTACAGAAATTTTACCAGTACCGTTATGAGCGAAAAATACAAAGTTCGAGACCAATCCCGTCCCTATTTTATTACGTTTGCCGTTGAAGCATGGGTAGATGTCTTTACCCGTCAGCAGTATAAGGACATTTTCCTTGATTCGATTCGCTTTTGCCAACGAGAAAAGGGCCTTGTACTTCATGCCTGGTGCTTAATGACCAACCATGTTCATCTCATTGTCAGTTGCCACCGAAGTAAAAAGATTGAAGAAATTATCCGCGATTTGAAAAAATATACGTCTGTACAAATTTGCCGCGCAATTGAAACCAACGCTGTAGAAAGTCGTAAATATTGGATGCTAAGAATATTCAGAGAATCCGCTTTTACAAGCAAAAAACATCAGAAGTATAAATTCTGGCAAAACCGGTATCATCCCGTAGAATTGTCTTCAAATGAATTGATGGATCAGAAACTGGATTATATTCATGACAATCCCCTTAAGGAAGGCTGGGTCGATAGTCCTGAAGATTATATCTACAGCAGCGCAAGAGATTATTGCGGTGTGAAAGGTTTGCTTGAACTGGAATTTATTGATTAAGTTTCAGGTAGGTAACTGCGACGAGTAAAGTAGGCACGGAAGTAACTTCCGCGCCAGATTTGAGAGATTCGAACTTCCGCGCCAGTTGTGTAACTTCCGTATAAGATTTTGCATAATAGCATGCACCAAAAACGCTAAGCACACATGATCAGAAGATGGGAATTCCTGAAACAAATTGGTGTCAGCAGCATTGGCCTCGCCACCTTCCAGTATCTGCCGGGTTGCAACGGAGGCACAAAAGTTAATGTAACCGGATTGTTTACGCCGGAATCCCAAGGGGTTTCCGCACAAGGCCTAACCGCGTTCTTCGATGCTGTGAACAAAAGCGAATTGGAATTCCACAGCATCATGATTAACCGGAACGGAAAGACGATTCTCGAAGGTTGGTGGAAGCCATTTCAAAAAGAATATATTCATAGCCTATATTCATTGAGCAAAAGTTTTACCTCGACGGCTGCACATACCGATATTTTCACATTCTCATTTTCAAATGAGGGATTGAAATTAAGTTTCAACAACAGTCTATCATTGTTCAATAACGATCCGGACGAAAGAACACCCATCAAGGCACGACTTGCAGGCTGATGGGAAAGAATGAGCTTGATCGCTAGAGAAATGCGATCTTAAATCGCATGAAGAAATAATAGTCCTTCATGCAATGCTATTTATAGACTAAAGAATCTATTCTTGGCATTTAGTTCCTCAAATGCCTGCACGAGACGATTCTTGATGGAAACTTCTCCGTCACGCAACCATACTCTTCCATCATAATATTTTTTGTTTGGCGAATCTGCTCCTGTTGGATTCCCAAGTTGTGTCTGAAGAAAGTCCTTGTTCTTATTATAATATTTATGAATACCATCCCAGAAAGCCCACTGAATATCAGTGTCAATATTCATTTTCACAACGCCATACCCAATTGCCTCCTGTATGGCCTTTGGATCAGAACCTGATCCACCATGAAACACAAAATCAACAGGGTTGGACTCAGTCTTAAATTTCTTTTGGATAAAGTCTTGTGAATTCTTAAGAATAATGGGCTCAAGGTTCACATTACCGGGCTTATATACGCCATGGACATTTCCAAAGGAGGCCGCAACCACAAAGTGATCACTTACTTTCATCAGCTCTTCATAAGCATAGGCCACATCTTCAGGCTGGGTATACAGTTTTGAACTTTCTACGCCGGTGTTGTCAACGCCATCTTCTTCACCACCAGTTACACCCAACTCAATCTCCAGATACATGTCCAGTTTGGTTAACTTCTCCAGGTACCGCTTGCTGACCTCAATGTTTTCCAGTAATGGCTCTTCTGAAAAATCAAGCATGTGGGATGTAAACAATGGCTTCCCGTGATCTTTGAAAAACTCCTCTCCCTTTTTGATCATCCCATCCACCCATGGCAACAGTTTCTTGGCTGCGTGGTCGGTATTCAGTAAGACAGGCATACCGTAAAGATCACTCACTTCATGTATGTATTTTGCACCCGCCACGGCACCAACAATGGAAGCCTGCTGAGTTTTATTGTCACGTGATTTTCCCGCAAAGAATGATGCACCGCTGTTGGAGAATTGAATAATAATAGGCGAATTAACCGTAGTGGCTGCCTCAAGAGAAGCGTTAACGGAATTTGTGCCTGTAACATTTACCGCAGGCAGTGCATACTGATTTTGTTTAGCATGTTCAAAAACTTTCTTTGCCTGGGTATAACTTAAAACAAGTGACATAGTGATAAAGATGTTTGGTTTACAAGTATTGAAATTACAAAATCTAAACGTGGTTTGTCATCATCCAATAAATACGCACCCAAGATGACAATTCTTTAATAAATCGATGCAATTCTACCAATAGATAACTTAATAAAGGCTATTTCAATGGATAATAATGATTTCATATTGAAGTAAACGATTGCACTAACCATTGAATTTGCGAAATACTGCCAGCATAGCATCGTCTTCACCCACATTACCTGGAAAAACCACGTACATGATCCCAGGGAACTTGCTGCCCGAATCCATCTGCCAGACCGGGACACCCGGTATCACCGCACCAAGAATCATAGCCTTTTTCGCGCCAAGGCCCCTTGAAGCCAGGTCGCTGGAAGTGATCCCTCCTTTGGCCAAGATGAACTTAGGTCTAATCATAATTCCCTTCATAATGCTTACGAGAAAATCGGAAACCAAAGCATTAATCTTCAGGCTTCCTTCCGAATCGCTTCCCACTTCCAGCTTTCGGCTGGTATGGATCACTACATCATTTCCTTCAGCCAGCCATTGATTAGCATCCTGCACAATTTCACTGACAAGTAGCGATGGTTCTCTTGCATGCAATACTGCTGATACATCTACCTCAATAGGCTTGAATTCTCCGTGCGACAGAAGCCATGAAAGCTGGCGTGAGGTTTTGGGAACATGGGATCCTACCACCAACAAAGATCCGTTCGGGGAAGCAACGTCATGCATACCCGGCACAAAAGTTTTACCGGACACCAGGCCGGCACGGATTGGAACAAAAGTGGCAGACGTGCGGAACAAAAATCTTTTACCTGAGGCTTCGGCTAACATCAAGCCCATCACAAGCACTTCCAAATCACGGTAGCTTGCCGCATTTACAATACATATACTCCCGGCAGGGCATCTCCTAAATTTTTCGCTTACAACGGCAGGGCCACCCACACGAATATCTGTTAGTGAGAGAGAAATCACGTCAGATGCCATAACCTTACCTTTGGTTTTTTCCTCCACCCACTGTTTTAGATCAGCATGTGTGTATCCAAACACAACATCCTTTGCAAAGGGTGTATCCGACACCGGCACCAGTTCCTGTTGCTCTACAATATAGTGAACATCGTCAATGGTAAAGCGCCCTCCTTCAATAAAAGCGGGTACCAGAATTTTCACTGCATCATTTAAATCCAGCGCAGCTGCAATGGCGTCCACCTCTGCCGGAAAATGCCCCCTCAAAGTGGAATCACTTCTGCTGACCACTATAATCCCCCGTCCGCTTTCTTTAGCTGAAACACTTAGATTTTGACCAATCTCCTTTGTCAGCAGAACCGCGTCATGTTCGTTAAGACTTCTCGAATTGGTGAGGATAAACAAAATGGAAGGCCTTTTTTTTAATTCCTCAGTGATCAAGCCCACTTCCCAGGAGATGAGTACCGTCACATCATAGCAGGTCTGTGTCCCAGTCGGGTCGTCATCAAGCACGACAATGGTTTTACCGCTGCGGAGAAATTCCTCGCGGAGGGAATCCAGCATCGACTCCGAATACTCAGGAGGCAACTGCTCAAATCTTTCAATAACTTTGCTATACACCGTTTTTCCCAAATAAATAAGCCCTCCACCGAAAGCACATTAAATCAACTATTTAAAAATTAAACCATATTTTGGAGGAATGCTGTGTCTTGACATTAATATTCAGTCAAGTTAACCATTGCCTCCAACACGGGAGGTGAAGTCTTGCCAGTTTTAACGCCCGGTTGCCCACCACCTACAGCGATACGACATTCACCAGGCAAAACAACCTTTTCACCATTTTCATTAATTATTGAAAAGGCATCCGGAGGAAGGGTGAAATCAACCCGCATGGATTCATTTGGTGCCAAATTAATTCTACGGAATTCAGCAAGCGCATGGATGGGTAATTTAATCGATGGGTTTATGCGGGACACATATAGCTGAACCACTTCATCACCGCGCATCGTCCCGGTATTTCTCACATTGACTGATAATCTAACTGAATCCCGGGTTTTGTGATTACTTTCTACCTGTAGATTCGTGTAGCTGAATGTCGTATAACTCAACCCATATCCAAAGGGGTATAGGGGTTCGCCTTTAAAAAAGCGATAGGTCTGCCCTTTGATATTATATTCCCTGAAAGAAGGGATATCGTTGAGCGACTTATAAAATGTAACAGGAAGTTTTCCTCCGGGGTTATAGTCACCAAATAGTACATCCGCAATTGCCCGGCCGGCAGCCTGGCCGGGATACCAGGTTTCCAGGATGGCCGGTATATGCGCTTGCTCCCAATTGATGGCCAGTGCACTCCCATTGAGCAAGACAACTACTACCGGCTTGCCCAATGCATGAATTTCCTTTATTAGTTCCCGTTGTGGTCGCGGCAAATCTATTTTTGTTCTATCCCCGGCAGCAAAGCCGTCAATCACAATATCCATTTCTTCCCCTTCCATTCTGGCTGTCAGCCCCATGCACATCACCACCACGTCTGCCTGTCTGGCGGCTGCCAGCGCCTGCTCTTTCAGTTCCGGCTGTGGGCTGGCCCAGACAAGTTGCACTTGTGCATCAGCATATGTTTCAATCGCTTCCAGCACTATCTTGTATCTTTTTCCAGATTCCAATTTCATCGCAACTGATTTACGAAGACGAGGATCACCATACTCGTCTCTGAAATGGTAGATCGTTCTTGCGACCAGGCTGTCGTTTAGATGCAGGCGTGTATTGCAGGTGCTGATAAATCCCAGTTGATATACAGCTGTTTTGTCAGGCACCAATTCCCCCGTCCATCGAACACTGAAGTTGTCATCATCCATGTCATCGCGGGGTGCTTTATCCGACCAATTTTTATTCATGTCTTTGTCCAGCGCAGTGAACAATGGTGCTCCACCAAAGTCTGCGTTATTAAAGTACTCACCCTTTAATCCATTCTCATTTCCTTCAAATAGAACGTCTTCAGGGATTGTTTTATAAGTCGGCATGCCGTCTGCCAATTCACTGCCCTGTGCATACAGGATCGTTGTATTTTTTAATTTTTCCCTAATTCCCCGCAAAGGCGTGACAGGATCTGATGGGACCCCGTTGTAATTCCCGAGCAGCATTAACCATTGATCTGCATTTGGACCAATCACGGCCAGCGTTCCAATATCCTTCTTCAGCGGTAGAAGGTTATTCTCATTCTTTAATAGCACGATTGACTTCCGAGCAGCTTCCAGCGCCAGGGATTTGTGCGCTTCATTGTCAACAACACTGTATGGGATATTGGCATACGGTACCATCTCGGGCGGGTCGAACATCCCCAGTTTGAAACGTGCCATAAAAAGTCTCCTGACTGAAATATCAATTTCAGCTTCGGTAATGAGATTTCTCTCCACTGCCTCCTTCAAATTCAGGTAGACCTTGCCACACTCCAGGTCAGTACCCGATTTCACGGCCAATGCAGCCGCTTCTGCAGGCGTAGATACCTGCTTGTGGTTCTTGTAAATGTCGACAATCCCATCACAATCCGAAACAACGAAACCACTGAAGGCCCAATCATTTCGCAGTATATCATCCAACAGTTTCCCACTGGTACAACATGCTTCACCGTCATATCGATTATAGGCGCACATCAAGGAGTATGCTCCGCCCTTCTTTATTGCGGTCTCAAATTGCGGAAGGTATGTTTCGTTCAGATCCTTATCTCCGATGACAGCATTAAAGGTATGCCGCTCAATTTCCGGCCCGCTGTGAACAGCAAAGTGCTTCACCGTTGCGATAGTCTTAAAATACAATGAATCGTTGCCTTGCAAGCCTTTTATAAACTCCACCGCCAGCCTTCCCGTTAAGAAAGGATCTTCACCATATGTCTCCTGTCCTCGGCCCCATCGCGGGTCGCGGAAGATATTAATATTCGGAGACCAAAGGGTGAGACCCTGGTAAAGAAATCGTTTTCCTTTGCGGGCAAACTCATGATGCTTAGCCCTCGCTTCGTCGGCTATAGCTGTGGAGACCCGGAACAACAGATCGCGATCCCACGTAGCACCTAAACCAATGGCCTGTGGAAATACCGTCGCCAATCCGGCCCGGGCCACGCCATGTAAACCTTCTGACCACCAGTTGTACTCCGGCACACCCAACCTTTCAATGGCCGGCGCCTGGTTTATCATCTGACTGATTTTTTCTTCCAGCGTCATTCTGCCAACCAGATCGGCTACACGTTCTTCCCTGCTCAGTGCTGGATTAAGATATGGTAGAACATTGGGTTCCTTCTCAGGAGCATCACAGGAATATAAGCCCAGATACAGTACAACAATCAGCGCTGACTTCAAAAGCCTGATACTGGAATAACGTGATGGTATAGTTGAGGGCATACGCGAATGCAAGAATGATACGAGGTCAAATTAACCACATTCAAATTATAACACAAGCGAGAAAACTTATGCGCTAATAAGACACCTGATTCCGGGGCTACCAGAACATTTCCTCTAACTGCCTAACGGCAGATTGAAAGGCTGTCGTTATTCAAATTTTGAAATTTTGCCGGACACATTTACTTTTTGCACAGGTATACTGCCATGAACAACCCGGAGCAACACCTTTCCACTGACCAACTGTACGGTTCCAAAACCATTTTCAGTTGACAGGAAAGATGTAAAATCACCAATCTTGGAATCCACGTACAAGGTCTTGTCAACTGCGTCGAACCGAACGCCCGTCAATCCCTGCAACAACCCGTAGCTGGCCAAAGCACGTGCATACCAATGACCGCATTCATATTCATTGAACGGATTGCGAACACGACCGTCATAACGGTCACGGCAGGCGCGAACAATTTCAAGCCCCTCTTCCGTTCTGCCCATCATCATCAAATGTGAGGCAACCTGGTATTCTATACCTGTCCAAACCTCATCGCTGTATACAAATGGCAATGAAAGCTTCCCTCCATTGGGCCATGAGCAAAGCAACAGACCACCTTCTTTACCCAATGCAAAAGAGGGCCGCTGTGGGTTGGCATGCTCACGCAAGTCGCTTTTGAAGTTATGTTTATGTACTGACACCAAATGACTTTTGATCTTTTCGGAATCCAAGGGAGCGCTTAATCCGCATACCTCGGCTATCCATGCACCCAATACACCATCCGAAAGACAACCTGTACCGTACTGGTATTTGGGTCCCTCTGCTTCCAACAGTTCCCGTGCCTCATCGGAATATTCACCACCCATTGACTTTGTGGAAGCCTCAATCGGATTGGGTGCATTTAACCCGGTGACCTGAATCTTCTGATAAAAGTATTCTCCATTGTATAATTCCGTTTCCATGAACCACTTTCCTTTTTCACGGAGCCTCGCATAAACTTCTGTATCCTTTTTCTTCTTTAAGAATCTACCCATCTCGATCATTGCGCTTAACGCACCAACGTAGAAGCTGGTACACATTCCGTCTGGTCCCCAGAATTCTATGTCATACGTATTGTGATGGGGTTCCTCCACGATACCTTTGCTTTTCGGATCCCAGGTTTTGATGCAATAGTCCATGCTCTTCTTCACAAGCGGGTACATTTTCTTCAACCACTCCGCATCGCCATGAATACGCCAGTCCCGATATACCTTCATGATTCCCCCAAGCTGACCATCTGCGGCTGCATAGAAACCGTGGTCCACCGGACGAATAGGCAAAGCGGCCCTGAAAGTCTGATGACCATCCCTATTTTGATCCTCACAAAATTCGGTTTGGCGAAGTGTCCTTTCCAGTGCCGGAAAAAGATGTGGAATCGCCTGTGCATAATTCCATACGTGTGTGCACGATCCATGGCAACATCCCCAGTCGTCTCCGCAGCCTTCATAATTCCACAGCCTGCCATCGTATTGGCGCATGACTGTAGGTGATTTCAAAATGGTAAGGTTAGCTGCTATCGCTTCTGTCACTTCAGGGGGAAGCGTGCTTGCATAAAAAGCATCTCTAAACAACTGCGATTTCTCATGAAGGACATCATAGTGCTCAATCCAATAATCCGCTACCTCCTGTACATTCTTAAACCTGTTGCTGTACCATGGTTTATATTTTCCGGAGGTATACGTTTCGTCTGCGATGCTCTCGCCGAGTTCTGCAGACGTTGTGCAGCATCCGGAATCGCCTCCGCACTTATCGTCCTCGTTTGCTTCCCCTCCGTGCCGGATCTCTGATGTCGGGACATACCACACCATCATCACTTTAATTATCCTTTCTTCGCCGGCACCCAGTTTAAAAGGGACATAAATCGATGCCCCTGGTGCTCCGAATGCTACCGGATCGACGCTCTGTACGGCTCCCTTTTTAATAGATTCCCAGGTCATCGTCAACGGATCAAACCACCCGCCACGGAACCAGCAATGGTCAATTACGCTTTCGGCATTGGTAAAAATGGCAAAATCTCCCTGGTCATATGGCCGCGACTCGGTACCTGCCTGAGAAAGGATAAATCCTTTGTCTATCCTTTGAATAGAATTCTTGCCCGCTTTATCCGAATCATTGAGCCCTTTCGGCTTCATGAAGTTCTTGCTGTGGAATGAAAACACACAGTCAACGGATTGGCTATTCCTATTCTTGAACCTATATTCCAGGGCACCTGCCGGTAAACTGGAGTTATCAGCATCCGTGGGGATAAAAGGACTCCATCCTTTTATTTCTGCTGTTAGGGGGAAGTCATCCTCTTCCAGTGAGATTGTACTGAAAGGAAATCGTGACTGAAATGATGCCTTTTCGAATCGTGGCAGCCCAAAGATGGAACCACCTGCCCCATTTCCTGTTAAGGGTGCTCCAAAACTTTTCCAATCCGGTACAGGGCCTTCAATCACCTTAGCACCATTCTTGATGCCTTTCACCGCAATTGCTCCGAACATACCAGGCTCATTGAAAACATCCGGCTTACTTCTCAACGACATATGTGAAATCGCACCCGTACCTTCGATGCAAAACATACCGGTGCCAAGTCCCCCTATAGGGAATGCAACGCGCCTGAGAAATTCATCAGTGTAAATTCCATTATAACCACGTCCTGCTTTCTTACCTTTACCAACAGATTTGGCCTCATGCAGAATGGGTTCCCCCATTGCATTTTGCGTCAGGATAGCAGCGGGCAACATGGCAGCACTTACACCACCGACGCCAATGTTTTTCAGAAATGATCTTCTTCCGGTTTTGTTTTTCATGGTACTGGCATTGCGTTTTGATGATTATTTGAATATAAGTTTTTTTTGTGCATGCCAATAGTATTCGTACAAATCATCGGAAATATATACGGTTTGCATAAGGAACCGCGGTCGGAGAATGGATTAGACCGCGCATTTTACTAACTTCATTACACAGAATGTAAATTCGACGATGCTAACCAAATTGTCAGCAATCAGTCAACCTCTTTGCCTATGAAATTAGTGTTAGTCGGTGGGTTTTTAGGGAGTGGAAAAACAACAGCCATTGTCAAGGCGTGCCAGCAATTGATACACCAAAACAAAAAAGTGGGCGTGATCACCAACGACCAGGGAAGTCAACAGGTCGATAGCGAATACGTAAAAAGCTTTGGTATCCCTGCAGGCGAGGTGGCAAACGGTTGTTTTTGCTGCAACTATGATCAACTGGATTCCGAACTTCAATCACTCCGTGAAAAGGATCAACCTGAAATTATTTTTGCAGAATCAGTGGGCTCCTGTACTGACCTGATTGCCACACTCGTAAAACCGCTGAACAATACAAGGCCGGACATAAAAATTGTAGTTTCTGTTTTTGCAGATGCCGAACTTTTATCTTCATTGATTGAGGGGAACTCCTCTTTTCTTGAGGATTCTGTTCGCTACCTGTATAGAAAGCAACTGGAAGAGGCTGATTTTTTGGTCCTTAACAAGACAGACTTGCTTAAACCAAAGCAATTGGGTACAGTCGACAAAGTATTAAAATCAGCGTATCCCAATAAAATCATCCTGCATCAGAACTCTTTACGTGATCAGGATATCTCGCGCTGGCTCGAATCTATGGAGCAATTCACACAATATCCAAAACGCAATTCGCTGACGCTTGACTATGATGTATATGGTGAAGCAGAGGGTAAACTGGCCTGGCTGGATAAACGCATAACGATTACCACCGCAAATGATAACTGTGTTTTTGTTATCAGAAAAATCATAGGTTCCATTTTTAATCAAATTCAGACACATCATTTCACAATTGGCCATTTGAAATTCTTTCTAGCAGCAGACGATTGGAACGAGAAGGTTAGTTTCACAACCACCAGCACCAGCGAGGATGTAAGTATTCGTGATCATCGTACCAACAGCATCAGGGTGCTGATCAATGCGCGCGTTCAGACTAACCCCATGTCATTAGAAAAGTTGGTCGATGATGTCCTGACTAAAGCAGAGGGCGCATATCAATGCACCATAGTGACTGAAAACCGGTCTTCGTACAAACCTGACTATCCCAGACCTACCCATAGAATGGGGTAACAATGACGCAAGTCTCCACAATTCGCTGGCTGAGGTTAGTATTTCGTTTCCGGAAATTCAAAACCATCACAAGAAATATCGTTTGTCCGTGTAAGAAAACCCCTCCTTCTTGAAAGGTTTTGTCTGCATACAGTAGTTTTACGGCCTGATGCAATACCCCAATAATTACCTGCAGGAAATCCAGCGATTTACGACCAGCCAGTACTGGAATTCCGGCGTTCGCATCACCACCGGCGTCATGGTACCCTTGCTGATCATGGCAAACCAGGGATGGCTTTCCGTGGGCACACCATTTCTTTTTGGCGCCCTGTTTGTGAGCCTCACAGATACTCCCGGGCCAATTCATCACAGGCGAAATGGGATGCTGGCGGCCATAGGGCTGAATACTTTTACCGTATTCATTACCGGACTGACATATCACCATCCCGCACTTTTGCTTAGCCAGGTGGCAATTTTTTCATTCCTTCTTTCACTACTGGGTATTTATGGTGCCCGTGCGGGCGCTATCGGTACCTTGGCAATAGTGATCATGCTCATACAAATGTCACCATTGCGTCAGGAACAACCCATTGGCATAAACGCGTTGTTAACTGCTGGCGGAGGATTGTGGTATGCGTCATTCAGCTTATTGCTCAACCGCCTCCAGCCCTACCGGTTAGTAGATCAGGCCCTGGGCGAAAACCTGATGTTGATTGCCGCTTACGTGCGGGCACGGGCATCGCTTTACACAATGGATACCGAACTTGATGCCACGTTCAACCTGGTTATGCAGAAACAGGTTGATGTGCTGAAAGCACAGAATCAACTGCGAGAAGTGCTGTTCAAAACACGGCAGTTTGTTGGTGACCCCAGTCCAAAAAGCCGGTCAGTGATGATGATCTTCCTGGAGTCACTTGACCTGTTTGAGGAAGCCATGTATTCTTATCTGGATTACACCTCCATGAAGGAACATATTTCGCCAACGCTCCTCGAAAAATGCCATATGAATATCGTTCAACTTGCGGTCGAGTTGGAACATATCGGACTTTCCATACAGGCTGGAATTGCCGTAAAAAAAATGCCTTCGATGGATACAATGCTTGATGCATTGGAAGTACTTATCAAAGCGCATATGGCCAAACCGTTGACGGCTCTTGAAAGCCAAAGTATGGTCGCCCTGCAACAAACCGGGCAAAATATACGTGGTATGGTGAGTCGATTGCGTAGAATCGCGCGGTATACACGCATGGAAGCATATGATCCCAACCGGTTTCCTGACCAGGAACTTGAAAAACCGCCTGCGACCGACCCTTTCTCCTTGACGCTCCTTGCAGAAAATTTTACGTTTCGCGCAAACCATTTCAGATATGCCATACGGATAACCTCCTCAATGATGATTGGATATGGAATCTCCGCTTTCTTTGCTTTAAGCCATGCTTATTGGGTAATGCTTACCGTCATTACCATCCTAAAACCAGTTTACAACCTCACGCGCGTTCGAAACATACAGCGCGTGTTGGGTACGCTGGGGGGAGTGGTACTGGGCAGTGTAATCCTTTTCGCGGTTTCAAATACTACCGTATTGATCATCATCATGATCTTTTGTATGGTATTGGCATACAGCCTGCTCCGCGTAAATTACCTGGGTTTTGTCATTTTCCTGACAACGTATATCCTGATTACGTTCCACTTTCTGAATCCTGTTCAATTCAAAAACCTGATCGGCGAGCGGTTGATTGATACCTTGATCGGTTCTGCAATTGCTGCGCTGGCTGCACGCTTTATCTTTCCTGTATGGCAGCAGTACAATATTCATTCTTCCATGACGAACATGCTGACGGCCAATACTGCATATTTTCTGGCAGCCTGGAATGCCTTGCAGCATCCCTCCACGTTTGGCAAGCAATATAATGCCGCCCGCAATGAAGCAATTGTTAACTTGACCAATCTTTCAGATAACTTTCAACAAATGCTGGCTGAGCCGGGGCAATCCAGGCATGCATCAGCCGTTCACCAATTTGTGATCGCCAATCTCACACTCACGAGCAGGATTTCCGCGCTCACCGCAAAAGACCTTGTTGCGCTGAGCGATAGCCGGATCTGGTCAGAAAAAATAACTGATACACTGGCACAAGCTACGCGGTGTCTTGCATCAGAAGGGCTGCCTGACACAGTGGAATCCACACCAACGCCTACATTACCATCAGAAGCAATTCATACCTTTTCCACCATCTATTCGCTTGCACATGACATCAAAAGAATTGCCAAAAGTGTAAGCAAAATGGAGGAAGATTGACTTCACCAGGTCAGAACACAAACGCAAAATAAAAGAGCACGATGAAACAAATTCTTCCGGAGGACTGATGCATGCCGGGGCAATGATGCCACTGGGTAAAATGGATGGCTAACATAATTTATTTGCGACAGCATAGAACAAATCCAGTAACAGCTTGCAAAAAAGACGGTTTACAACGCCGTAACGCGCTGACTGATATCTCTGCCTGAAAATGCGTATATTGCAAATCAATTCTTTAGCCTGCTGGAAGTCCAATATCCACTTTATCAATTACCTCCCTCAGTCTTCAATTGAAAGACGCTAGTCTTGCCTGATTTTCAACCTTTAAAAAATACCTTGGTGATTCCTAAGACCATAACCTTTGCTGCAACCTCCAGAGATTTTGCTGCTACACTGAACAGGCGAGTTAACGATTATTTTAAAACTCAAAACATAAGCCGCCATGCCAATGCCGAAATGGTTATCAAAACAATAATCATGTTCGCATTGTATGCTACTCCCTATTTTCTGATCGTGACAAATACCATAACAGGTTTTGGATGGCTTGCAGCACTTATGGTTATCATGGGATTCGGCCTTGCGGGAATTGGTCTATCGGTAATGCATGATGCCAATCATGGAGCTTATTCCAACAAGGCATGGGTAAACACTGTCGTTGGATATTCACTAAATTTTGTCGGCGCCAATGCTTTCAACTGGAAAATGCAGCACAATGTGCTGCACCATACTTATACAAATGTTCATGATGAAGATGAGGACATCAGTCCACGAGGCGTTTTGCGACTTTCACCTGATTCTAAATGGAACCAGATGCACCGCTATCAGTTTATTTACGCTTGGTTCTTATACGGATTAATGACCATCGTGTGGATGGTGACAAAAGATTTCTTTCGGCTCGTTCGGTACCAGAAAAATGGACTTATCAAAAAACACAATGCCAACCTTACCAAGGAATGGGCCATACTGATTGGAACAAAACTTTTTTATGCGGGATATATATTTGTTGTCCCGTTATTGCTAACACCCTTGCTATGGTGGCAAATACTCGTCGGCTTTTTTATCATGCATTTCATAACCGGTTTTATTCTGGCCATTATTTTTCAACCGGCCCATGTAATTGAGGGCACTGAATATCCGGTTCTTGATGCGAACCGTATGCTGGAAAACAATTGGGCTGTTCACCAATTAAAAACCACCACGAACTTTGGAAACAAAAGCAGATGGTTTTCCTGGTATGTAGGTGGCTTGAATTTTCAGATTGAGCACCATTTGTTTCCTCACATCTGTCACGTGCACTACAGGAAGATTGCAGGAATTGTAATCAATACTACCAAAGAGTTTGGGTTACCCTATAAAAGTTGCAAAACCTTCTTCGGAGCGCTAGCCGGACATGCGAGTTTACTAAAACAACTGGGCCGTAAGCCACTGGCAATTAATCCCGGCTAAACTAAAGGGCCACTCATTTTTGCTTAAAAGCTCCTCTCATCACATCTTCATTGAAGCCGGAAGCAACAAGGTTATTGTTCGCATAGACATATAAAGCCGTGTTAAAAACTGTACTTGCCACCATAAAAATTAGCCCTGTCAGCAGCAGCAACAATACACCAACGGATATACCTATCAAGGAGCCGACTACATCAAAAGAAGATGCTAATACAAAAGTCAGCGCACCTGAAGCAAGAATAATCAACACAAACACAAAAAACTGAACCAGGCCGAGTCCAATACTTTTAATCAAACTTTCACCCCAGGTTTTCTTGATAATCTGCGTCGACTTCTTTACAGCATCAATTGGGCCGAGTCCTTCATAAACCAATACGGGCACCACAAAAATGCTCACGATACTCCACGCCATACCAACCAATCCGATTAGAATGTTGGCAACAACCTGTCCAACCTTGCCAAAGTTTGAGGCCAGGTTCTGGAGAATTCGCAAAACCAACCCTACTGTCGCGGAAAGCAGACTCCACTGAAAAATCAGGTTAAGTTTTGATAGCGCAAATCTAATACTCTGACCAAAGGTCGCATTGCCACCTTCAAACCTGACCTTCGTGGTGTGTACAACACAAACATTGAAAAAGGTCGCGATAAAGGCCAATCCAAAGTAGGTCAGAAAGATTATGACATATTGAAAGAGCTGAACAGAGTCACTTGTAAAATCATCTGCCATTAATGTGGGGATGACCGATGGAAAAATCATGGCTACCGAAAATAGCGCTGAGAATATGAAAGACAATACTGCGAACCATAGTAACTCGCGGTCTTTGTTGATTACGCTAAACGATAGTTTTGTTATCATCCAGCTTCTTGAAAAAGCATTCATACTGTATTTTGATTTTGGTGCATTAAAATTAGCAATTTTCGGTAGCATCTCTTTCTTAAGTAGCAATAAATTACGCATTGCGGTGCCGGATACCCCTGAGAAATTCAGGAAAATACCCTGGCATTAGGTATATTTTGCATGCGGACAAAATGGTTAACTTTATCACAACTAAATATTCAACGCAAGCAAATAACAATGGCTATGAAGGCAACCATTATCTGCATATTGCTTAGCGCGTACTCAATTGTCAATGCCCAAGGGATCTCGATTGAAGATTCAACGCTGTTTGACTTCTGGGTTGGCGAATGGAACCTAAGCTGGACGAATGCCGACGGCAATATTGAACGTGGTACCAATCATATTGAAAAGATACTTGATGGAAAAGTCATCCAGGAACATTTCAGTGATGACAAAAACTCATTTAAGGGTACCAGCATCAGCGTGTACAACGCGCAAAAGAAGACATGGCATCAAGCCTGGGCCGACAATCAGGGGGGATATTTTGATTTTGAAGGAAGCGTTGCGGATGGCAACAGAATGTTTAGCACTGGCGCAACGGAAATAAATGGCGTGAAAATCATTCGACGGATGGTATTCCATGACATAAAGCAAAATACATTCACCTGGGATTGGGAAGTAAGCAAGGACGGCGGCAAATCCTGGGAACTCCGGTGGAGGATTAACTACAAAAGAAAAGGCGTAATCTGAAGAATATCTAAAGTCCCCAATTCGCCTCAACTGTTCTATGTCAAAAGGAGGCAGGACCTCAAAAAAAGAAAGCTTTCATCCCCTATTTTGAGTCATGGTATGGAGCGAATACAATGCCTCGTTTCTCAAGTTAGTCCAATTCGTACGTTTTAGGCGTCTGGTGGGCGTTTGATCACTCAAGCTATTTGTTGCGACCTGAGCAGTATCCAAATCCAATATCCACAGCTTCTCCCTTGGTGAGATATCCATTGAGCGTTATATGACCACAATGACAATTAGAGCAGGTTCCAAATCATATGCAATAAGAGCCAATTTTTGTATATTAGTAAGAGTATTAAAGGAGTTCATTGTCGTCAACCCTTAACTAAAAAACGATGAAAAGACTATCATTACTCTTTCTTATGAGTATGGCAGCGACTACGCTGTACTCCCAGATTACGTTTACGCCGAAAGCAGGTGCTTCTATGTCGCACATGTCGCTACCAAGCGACTTTGCGGATCCGGGCGAAGATTACACTTCAAAGATTGGATTGATTGTTGGGGTCGCCGTGGAGATCCCGCTAATGGGTGAGCTGCTCTCGGTGCAGCCAGAACTCCTGTTCCATCAAAAAGGATTTAAATACAAATGGGAGAGCGCTGGAGAAATGGAAGAATACAAATACACGCTGAATTACATCGAGCTTCCGATTCTGGCAAAGGTAAAATTTGGAAAATTTTACGCCGTAGCAGGTCCCTCCTTTGGATACGGGATTGGTGGAAAGTGGGAAGGAAAGTATACTTATTCCGGGGGGTCGGAATCCTATTCGGGTAAAGTGAAATTCGGAGAAAGGCCCAGTAATTCAAATTCAGATGACGATTACTTTGACAACGCCTTAGATATTTGCATTCAAGTGGGTGCTGGCATTAAGGTTAGCGTTGTTGTCATAGAGCTCAGATATGGGTTTGGCGTAACCAACGTTGACGATGTGTATGGTGGCTACACTGGCAGTTGGAAATCGAAAAACGGCTCACTTCAATTAACCGTTGGCGTTCCGCTGGGCGGAAAGAAATAGAATACTGATGCCATTAATTACAGGCAGCACTTGCCGCGTAATCCATAATCTGTATTACACAATACCGGGCTCAGGCCCGGTATTTTTTTCTTCCCACAATAAATTTCTCACGGTGGCAGCATAGCCCGTGCATCTATCTGCATTATTTTCCCGCGATGGTCTCCACGATAACATCTTTACGGTCGAACAATCCTTTCTTAAACTGTAATCCCAGCCCAGGGAGATCAGGGGGAAGTACCGTGCCGTTCTTCACTTGTGGAGAATTGTCGAAGAAAA
>JAOUDZ010000154.1 GCA_029858965.1 Cyclobacteriaceae bacterium | reverse complement strand
TCGTTTTGTGCCAGCCTTGACACGGCTGATTCAGACACCTATTTTTGCTTAGAAGTTGAACAGGAAAACCGGCAAGCACTACACATTGTAAACAACGATTCTGTCCAACTTATAGGGGGTTAGTACAACGTTGTTCACGAACTAAGAGAATTAAAAATTGAAAGCTTTTACCATCTAGACAAAAAAGAAGAGCAAGGACAAGAGACGACACCGACCTTATACTTACAACGAAATTTGAATAAGCCTTACCACATTGACTATATTTTTGGAAGTGATTCTTTCTCTAAGCGACTAAAATCAGTGACTGTTGGACAACCGGAGAAATGGTTAGAGATAAGCGACCACATGCCAGTTATTGGTGAACTAATAGAAAGTTCGGA
The DNA here is from genome assembly GCA_029858965.1 of Cyclobacteriaceae bacterium. GTDB lineage: Bacteria > Bacteroidota > Bacteroidia > Cytophagales > Cyclobacteriaceae > Chryseolinea. Next base: position 7,582 of record JAOUDZ010000154.1, on the reverse strand, counting down.
CTAGGCGTCACTGTGCACAACAAAAGCTATAACCAATGGCGGGTTGACGTGTAAGTATAAAGTTTTATCTTCGTTAGTGAATTTGGTCACCGTGGACAGTACTTTTTCAAAAGCCAGCCACTACAAATAGCCAAACATTATCGTTTATTGCTAAAACACTTCGCAATATCTCAAGTTTAATACCTACCTTAAACTCAATTGGTTTTAAAACATCAGAAGACTTATGAAAATTAGTGTTTTACAAGGCTTATTTCCTTTTTTCTAAAACACATTCGTCAATCTCCAACTCCAAGGGTTTATCTATAAAGGAATTGACATCCCCCTATTAGACATTGTTTTTTTAATTGTCAGGCATAACCCGAAAAGCCTTTTTAACAGAGTAGGGGAAATTTTAAACAAAAAAAATGAAAAATTCTCAATGGAGTAAACTGAAAGCATGCATGATGCTTTTTGTAGCCGCAGGGGTCATGTATTCATGTAGTGATGATATGTTACCAGACGATTTACTGGAAATAGGTGATGCGCACCAGGGCGGTATTATTGCCTATATCTTACAGAACGGTGACCAGGGATATGTGGCTAATGAAACCCACGGCATAATAGCCGCAGCAAGCGACCAAAGTACTGGTTTAGTTTGGTGGAACGGAGCTAATACAACAACAGGGGCAACAGGCACTGGCTTGGGCACAGGGCAGGCAAATACAACAGCCATTGTTAATAGTCAGGGAGCTGGAAACTATGCAGCTCAACTATGTAATGATTTAGTTTTAGGTGGATATGGCGATTGGTATTTACCCAGCAGAGACGAGTTGAACAAAGTTTATGAAAATAGACTTATCGTTAGCAGTGGTAACGTCTATTGGAGTTCCAGCGAGGAGCGTAACGACAACGCTTGGGCCCAGAGCTTCTTCGTTGGTAATCCCCCGGACCTCAATGATAAGAACTACGGCACGAATGATAAGTTCACTGAATACTATGTCCGTGCAGTTCGGTCTTTTTAACTAGTTATCTCCCGATATTCTATTGTGATTAACTAGTAAAAAATTACCGCGAAGCGATCAGTTTCTGAAACTGGCAGGGAGTAATATCCTTGCCAGTTTTTTTTAAATAAAAATTATTACCAACGAAACGCTAAAATGGACTAAAGTCCCTTTCCCAGTCTTCGAGAAATTGATGTAACCTATTTTTCTCTTCGCAGCGGAGTCTTCGCGAAGTTGATGTAACCTATTTATCTATATTAAAAAAAGAAATACAAAGAGGTTGGGGTACTTTTTTAACAAGGGTGACTGCAGCATGGTAGCATAATTTTGTGTTAGTTAAAAATACAAATTTATCGGCAGGTGAGTGGGTATGGAAGTATAAAGAAGTTTGCTTATTTTCGAATGCAATAAGGGTATATAGGAAATAGTAATTCATATATAAACTCGTTGTGCACAATGCCCCGCGGACAAGTTTGAACTAGAACTCGTGAGACTAAGAAATATTAAACGGACGACTTTCATTCTGACCACGTTGCTGATTCTTGTAACTATTGGTTTGACTTCTTTTACCGCGACAGATGAATGCAAAAGACTCGAAGACGGTAAATACAAAGTTCACTTTAAGAGATTCCCTAAATCAAATTTTACGTTGCAGATTGACAAAAATGAATTCATAAGAACTGACAGAAATGGAAACGTAACAAAAGGGACTATAGAATGGACCAGTGATTGCTACTTTATACTATCATCCGACACTACGACCGCAGACAACCTTGTAGCTAAACAAATAAAATTGGGACTTGGTGACCCGTCATACGAGTTGACTAAAACTAAGGGGCGAGTTACATTATTTGTTCTGACACGTTCGAATAATCTCAATATTCTAATTGACGAGGGAAAGATTAAGAAATTAAAATAAGGTGTGCGTGGCACTTTGCACAACAAAATGTTTGCGTCAGGCGGGGTTGACGTGTAGTTCAAAGTTTTGTTACCTTTATTTCGTTCGGTGTCGGGGACAAGGCGCAGTTTCAAATTCCCGCCCGAACGCAAACACAAACGTTGTGGCCAATTTTTAACCAATGATAATAACGAAAGAAATAAGCATCCACAGAATCATCTCAGGGACATGGAAACATTTCCTACTAAATACGATAACGTGTATCTTGACATACTTTATCCATTTATTCCTAATACCAGAAAGTATTGAAATCCCAGTTCCAATTCCCTCGATACTAGGTACTGCCCTTTCCTTCTTTATTGCCTTTAACAATAACCAGTCTTATGACAGGTGGTGGGAAGCTAGGAAAATATGGGGAACTTTGATCAACGATTCACGATCATGGGCAAGGCAGCTCATCTATTTTCAAACTGGATCATTGCAGAAAGAGCCCAACTCACTTACGAAAGGTATGATATATCGGCACATTTCATTCTTATATGCATTAAAACAAAATCTTAGAAAATCATCGGAAGATGAATATAAAAGGCACCTTTCCAAAGATGATGCTGAACTCATTGCATTGGAGTCAAATAAAGCTAACGGAATACTTTATTTACAGGCAAAGGATTTAAGTCAATTGCTTGCCTCTAATAATATTGATGTATTTAGATTTATTGAATTAAACAAAATACTGATCAATTTTTGTAATGCGATGGGTAATTCCGAGAGAATTTCAACAACTGTATTCCCAACAACTTACAACTATTACACTCGCATTTTTATTTGGATGTTCATAATATTTGTGACTTTGATTGCAGCCCATAGCATGGGACCATGGTCAATCCTATTAGGAATATTTATTGGATATGTATTTTTGACCATTCATAAGATTGGACAATCATTGCTAAATCCATACGAGGAAATTCCAACGGGAATACCACTGAATCATATTACCAGAACAATTGAAATAAATATGCTGCAAACCTTAAGAGAGGCTGAGGTTCCGAGACCAATTGAAAGTAGCAATGGTGAATACATACTGTAAAGAACTATAGACAGCAAGAAGAAAAAACAAATGAAAACAATACTAGCACTATCATTATATATGCTTTTGAGTAATACCTTGCAAGCTCAAGAGCAACTAACGGCCGAACAATCTGATCCCAATATCTTACGTTGGATGACTGGGTTTCCACCTCCTGATGACAAAGTGATTTCAGCCATAGATGGAAGTTTCTTTAGGTTTCCTGCTTTGCGTTACAGTGTTTGTCACATGCGCCAGTTCATGCCCACATCTGAGGTAAATGCTGCTGAAACAAATCAATATAATTTCAAAATCAGAATTGATGGAAATATTGATGCAATAACATTCACTCCTTTGAATAGTTCAGAACCAATGACATGGAAAGAATCTCTTTATAAGAATTTTACAGACGGCATTTTGATACTGCATAAAGGCAAGATTATCTACGAAAAATATTTTGGTGAGTTGAAACAAGATGGAGTACATGCAGCAATGTCTGTAAGCAAAACACTCACAGGAACTTTGGGCGCATTACTCATTAGGGAAGGTATATTGGATGAAAATAAAACCGGATCAGATTACATTCCTGAACTAAAAAATTCGGCCTTTGCAGACGCAACCATACGACAAATCTTAGATATGACAACAGGACTGAAGTATAGTGAGGATTATTCAGACCCGAATGCTGAAATCTGGGCATTTTCTGCCGCTGGAAATCCATTCCCTAAACCGACTGCATACAGCGGTCCCACAAATTATTATGATTACTTGTTAACCGTTCAAAAACAAGGCGAACATGGTTCTGTCTTTGGCTACAAAACAATCAATACCGATTTGATGGGCTGGATCATTTCCAGGGTATCAGGTATTACGGAACGGATGATCATGGACTCAATTCTTGCGGACACAACAGGATTGAGGGGGTTCAGTGTTGCGTTGTAGTTTTTGTTTCTTAATTTAGTTTTATCACGTGGGACAGTGCGAAGCAGGTCGCGCTTGTCATGGCTGTTGGCCATTTAACAAGCGCTCCTAACCCCGCAACGCAATATGCACTCACGTTGGCTGCAAGCATATAAAAACCTTCATAATGATTTGGAAATCTGAAATTAATTTAGACGCCCTAAATAACTATCCGGAATACCTAGGTAGTTTTTTGGGTATAAAGTTCACAGGCTGGAGCGAGAATTCTCTCATTGCGACAATGCCCGTTAACGAAAGGACTCAACAGCCATTCGGAATTTTACATGGTGGAGCATCTGTTGTACTTGCAGAGACAACAGGAACTTTTGCTAGCAGTTTAATTATTGACACGAATGCGTTTGACTGCGTTGGGCTGGAGATAAATGCAAACCACCTTAGATCAGTAAGCTCAGGAGAAGTTAGAGCAGTATGTATTCCTATTCATTTAGGTAACAAGACCCATGTTTGGGACATTAGACTTTATAACGACCAAGACAAAATCGTTTGCATTAGTCGATTTACAGTAGCAATCATTGATAAACGATGAATTGCCTGCAGCCAACAGGCGCGGTTTTGTGCAAGTGGGGCATGACGTTGTAATCTTCGGCATTTTATGGCTATCATCTTCATATCCGGCGGACGTAATTCTATTGTTCTTTTATTTGTTATCTTCATCAACGATAACGCTTTTGTGCTTCAGTCCTGGGCGGACAGTTATAAAATCCCCTACCTGCACAAAGCCGTGGCCGCTGGCGGCAAGCACCTAGGACAAGACAGAATAGTAAAGGATTTAGGTGAATTCTTAAGTGTAAGCTGATTAAAGACAAAAGTATAGATTTATATGATAGTTACTCATGACAACCAAGACTAAGAAATGCAGCTTAATTAATTTTTAACCCGAAGCCTTATTTTAGGACGAGACATTACTTTTTGGAAAATCCGGAACTAAGTACTAACTTTACACGTTAGTAACGTATGACGTCATCATGATAATTTCGTTTGGCTCAAAAGAGACCAAGAAAATATGGGACGGGGAGCGAGTGAAAGGACTCACAACCGACTTACAAGAAGCCGCTAGGCGAAAATTAAGGATGTTGAATAACTCTCAAAACATAATTGACTTGCAGGTCCCTCCTTCCAATAGATTAGAGAAATTAAAGGGTAATCTGAAGGCGTTTCGCTCGATCAGAATCGACAGTCAGTGGAGAATAATCTTTAAATGGGGCAAGGGAAATGCTTCTGACGTTGAGATTATTGACTATCATTAGAGGGAATAAAATGAAAAAACTAAAGAACATCCACCCAGGCGAGATTCTGCAAGAAGAATTTCTGGTTCCTTTAGGACTAAGCGCCTATAAGCTCGCGAAGGATATTGGAATTGCGCAGACCAGGATATCGGAAATATTAAAAGGTAATAGAAGAATCACCGCTGACACAGCGCTCAGGTTATCTAGGTATTTTGGCAATTCAGCTAAGTTCTGGCTGGGCCTACAGGACGACTTCGATATTGAAGAAGAAGAAGGACTTAAGGCAAAAGAACTGCAATCAATTGAGCAGTACCAAAGTAACGCGGCATAACAAGGTGCATACAGTGCTGATAAAAACTTGTGACAAGCCGCCACGCCTTATGCACTAACGTTAGCGCTCATGCCGTTGGATAGTCTACCCACCTAAAATAATTTTGAAAATACATTTCCCATTATGGGAACTTTTATTTGCCTTCGGCAAAAATTAACGTTTCAGAGTAATAGCCAAGAGAGTGCTCCGAGAATTTTGGATAAAGCATTCCGATTGTGAGCAACAACTGAAATCCTGGTATCGAGAAGCTGAGAAAAGTGAGTGGAGGAATACCAATGAGATTAAATGGGAGTACCCGACCGCAAGCATCCTAGGGGACAATAGGGTAGTTTTCAATATCAGAGGAATTAACTATCGCCTGATTGTAAGAATCAACTTTCGCTACCAAATGATGTGGATAAGATTCATCGGGACACATAGAGAGTATGACAAGATAGACGCAACTAATATTTGATGATTATGAATTTAAAGCCAATAAGGACAAGAAAGGACTATCAACAGGCATTGGACCGACTTGAAGTCATTTTTGATGGTAAAAAGGGGACGGACGAAGGGGACGAACTAGAAATCCTTGGAATCCTTATAGAGCAGTATGAAAACAAACATTTTCCAATTGACCTACCGGACCCTATTGAAGCTATCAAATTCAGGCTGGAACAAATGGGTTATACTCAAACTGACTTAGCCAGAGTAGTCGGACTGAAAAGCAGAGCAAGTGAGATATAAATCTTTCAATCTAATGATGGACTTACCTAACGCAGTGAAGTTAAGCTTTTTCAATAGTCAGTTATTGGCTACAGATATACTACCCTTGAAGGATTCTCCATTAAATGAAATAGCAGAAAAGATAGCAAACGACAGGATGTCTAGTACTCTAGCAAAAGTATTTGCATTTGAAGATATCCAAGAAGCTCATCATTTACTATATAGCGGTAAAGCAGGTGGGAATATTGTATTGAAAATTTAAATGCTCACTACAACTTTCTTTAAAAGCATTTGCTTGTATGCGCGTTATTCTAAAAAGAGTAAAATTTAACGAGGCCGCACACACATTGCCTTGCCACACATTCAACCCACGGCCAAAGCCAGTCAATAAGTGTGCTCAGTTCAGTGTAAGGGGACAATGACCTCAACGTAAAATGACCCACCCCCGACTGACAAAAAAGATTGTTGTTAATTAACGGTTGACAAAAGACAAGGCTACGAATGAAGTGTGGAGTAGAACCCTACAGCTACCAACAAAATGTTTGCGCAATGGCGGGGTGACGTATAAGCTATAAGTATTATCTTCGTTCAACGTTTTCGTTTCGGGGACAGGACGCGGCTTCGAAAGCCCACCGTTGCGAAACACAAACGTTAGCAACAAGTCAAAAAAAAAATATAATGATGAAGAAAGGAATTTATCGCATCAAACTTGTAATCACATTCTTCGTTACGATCCATTCTTCGAGTTCAATGGCTCAAACAGGGCCATCTCCGTGTGAATATTGTCCACCCGTATCCGAATGGGGAGGTAGAATTGACTATCATCCTTCTGAAAAGGTTGAGGTGAAATCGGATATCCCATATGCTAAATATGGCGATAGAGAAATTCTACTGGATTTATACCTCCCTCGAAACCAAACTGACAAAAAACGACCAATAATAGTAATGATTCATGGTGGTGGCTGGCTTTATGGAAGTAAAACCGATTTGGGGGAAGCTCCAACTCAGGCAGTAACGTTTGCAGAAGCCGGTTTTATCGTAGCAAGTATTGACTATCGGTTGTCAGATGAAGCAATCTTTCCTGCTGCAGTTAAGGATTGTAGAGCAGCTGTACAATGGCTCAAGGATAATTCCGAATCCTACGGCATGGATAGGGAAAATATTGGTGTTTTTGGAATCTCAGCCGGAGGTCATCTGGCATTAATGATGGGCACAAGCCCTAAAAGTACTTTATTCGAAAGTGAAGGCTCCGAGTCAAAGACATCAAGTCAGGTGCAGGCAGTTGTGGCTATAGTCCCTAATACTGATTTTATCAGTTATTATCGTTGGAAAAGAGAAACTGGAAAAGAAGCAGGATTAGCTGCCAAATTCCTGGGAGCTTCATCATTAACAGAT